>QKCF01000179.1 GCA_003246935.1 Sunxiuqinia sp.
GTGGAGCAACAGGTGGAGGTGCCGCAAATTCAGATTCGCGCACGTCGTACCATGCTGGCACACTACGGCATCAGCATCGACGAGTTTAACCACTTTGTGGAGCAGGCCATTGGTGGCGATAAGCTTGCCGATATTTACGAGGGACAGCGTAGTTTTGATCTGTTCCTGCGTTTTCAACCCGAATTTACCAATACGATTGACGGTATCAAAACCGCTTTGATCGATACACGCCAGGGAGGGAAAGTACCACTGGAAGAAGTGGCTGACGTAATCTCTGCTGCTGGCCCCAATGGTATCAGTCGCGAGAATGTACAACGCAAGATTGTGGTTTCAGCCAATGTGAGTGGTCGCGATTTGCGCGGCGCAGTGAACGACATTCGGCAAACCATTAATGAGCATGTATCACTTCCCGAGGGATATCGTGTGGAATATGGCGGACAGTTTGAGAGTGAAGCAAGGGCATCGCGAACATTATCGCTGACAACAGCCTTGGCCATTTTGATCATCTTCCTGTTGCTTTACCAGGAATTCAAAAATATTAAGCTGGCCGGCATCATCCTGCTAAACTTACCCATGGCGATGATCGGTGGTGTGGTGGCCATCTGGATCACCTCGGGCATTATCAGCATACCGGCGATTATCGGTTTCATCACTTTGTTCGGGATTGCTACTCGCAACGGGATTCTGTTGGTGTCGCGCTTCCAACAGATGGAAGAGCAGGGCATGAAGCTGGGCGATATCCTGATCCGTGGTTCGGTCGATCGGCTGAACCCAATTTTGATGACTGCATTGACAGCCGCTTTAGCACTTATCCCGCTGGCCATGCGTGGCGATGCTCCGGGCAACGAGATCCAAAGCCCCATGGCTAAGGTGATCCTCGGCGGGCTGCTGTCGTCAACTTTATTGAATATTTACCTGGTGCCGGTAGTTTACCAGCTGCTGCACCGTTTCGGACTTTTAAAACAGCGAGAAAATGAAGAAACTACGCTATAGTTTGCTGATCATGCTGGGAACGATTCCCGCGATGGCTCAGCAACACCTCGATGATTGTTTACAGACGGTCATCTCGAATAATTTAGCCTATCAGGCGCAGCAGGTGCAAACCCAGGCACAGCAGGCAGAAAACAGGGTGGGGAATACACCGGGCAATCCGCAGATTGAAGGTGGCTATCTGTGGGGAAGCCCTTCGGCTATCGGTAACCGCAAAGACTTGTCGGTGAGCCAGGAGATTGCTTTTCCATCGGTCTATCATCACCAAAAGAAACTGGCCGATTTACGCGATCAGCAGGCGGAGATGAGCGCCGAACAATACCGTTTGGCAGTCATGCAGGAAGCTGCCCTATTATGGGTGGAGCTGGTTTCCCTTAATCAACGGATTGCCATTCAGCAGGGACGAACACAACAGGCAAAGACATTGGCCGATGCTTATGCGGAGCGATTGGCAGCCGGTGATGCAAACCGGATCGATCGAAACAAGGCTGCCTTAAATTCCCTGCAGGCTGTAAAGGCGTTGGAAGCTTTGCAGCAGGAGCGCGAGTTGCTTCAACTTAGTCTGGATGCGTTAAACGGTAATCAAGCGTTGCCTATTGAGCAAAACGGTTATGACGCCATAAGCTTACCACCGGATTTTGAAAATTGGGCAAACAATTTATTGAAGCAAAATCCGCAAGCACGCTGGTATATCTTGGAGGCCGATGCAGCCGAACGATCTGTCAAACTGAACCAAAGTAAAAGCTTGCCGAAGATCACTGGTGGCTATATGATGGAGAATACTGTTGACGAGAAGTTCCAGGGAGTGACGCTGGGGCTGTCCGTTCCGCTTTGGGAAAACAAGCATGCTGTAAAGGCCGCCCGCTTGAGGCAGGAATCTCTGCAGCTGGAGGAACAAAATTTTCAGTTGCAGTTGAAGACGGAGCTGCATCAACTGTATCGCTCCGTTGAGCTGGCTTCAGCGCGGGCTGAGGATATGCGCCAACAGTTAAGTCTGATTCAGCAGGAGGCCTTGCTGCAAGATGCGCTCGGTGCCGGACAGATTTCATTGATTGAATACCTGATCGAATTGCAGTTTAACTACGACGCCATTGATCAGCTGACCGAAGCAGAAAGAGCCTTGCAGCTAAACTGGGTGAAGCTAAAGGTGTTGGGAATGTAGCGATTTGACTCCATGCAAGAGGTGAGGACGAGTCAGATTGCTTCGTCGTCGTGCCTCCTCCTCGCCAATGACGAATCGTCAAGTGGAGCAGAGGGCATTGGTGCGATTAAGCCGCACCAATGCCCTTATTTTAGTAATGACTCGTCATTGCGAGTGTAGCGAAGCAATCTCTTGTTCTCTGAAGACTGCTTTACGCATAACCGTTACTTTGTTTAGATTCAGCCTAAATAGCTTTCAGTATGAAGCATTTTGAAGGTGAATTTGTATTTTGAAATGCTTAAATGGAATAAGAGATGGAAACGTTCGATCGCAAACAACATTGGGATGCTATTTATCAGACCAAAGCATTGAAAGATGTCAGTTGGTTTCAGTCAACACCACAGACTTCCCTGGATTTCTTGCACGAGTTTCGTGTGCCGTTAGATGCCCGGATTATTGACATAGGTGGCGGTGATAGTTACCTGGTCGATCATTTGTTGCGTGAAGGTTATCGGGATATTACAGTGCTCGATATCTCAGAAGCCTCGATTGAGCGCGCAAAGCTTCGACTTGGAGAGCAGGCCGATAAGGTAACGTGGATTGTTGCCGATGCTGCTAATTTTGAGCCAAGCAGGAAATACGACTTTTGGCACGATCGGGCTGCCTTTCATTTTTTGACCAGTGAGCATGAAGTTGCCGGTTATCTGAATACGGCACGTCAGCATTTAAGCGAGAACGGTATTATGGTGGTTGGCACCTTCTCAGAGAATGGCCCTGAAAAATGTAGTGGGATGGCGGTGAAACAATATTCCGAAACAACGATGACGAGTCTTTTTGAACGGTTCTTTAAAAAGATCAAGTGCATAACGGTTGATCATCAAACACCCTTTAATACCATCCAAAATTTCATTTTTTGCAGTTTCCGGATCCAGCAGGCGAGCTAGGTATTCTTCAGTTTGTTACCGGCCCGCATCTTGGTTTTCAAAATTGAAATCGATTTAACGCCAGGAGATTGCTTAGTTGTCATGCCTGTTCCGCAGAATACTGGATTATTGGAAGAAGCAATTCTTTTTGTCCTAAGGCCGGACGGGCCGATACTTTTCCATTCGATGAAAAGTATCCAAAAATCTCGTCAAAACAATCCCTCGGCCGGGCGGTTTTGACAGGCCTGCGCACCGCTTCGCAAAGAGAAACAACGAACCAGCTGGCTTTTCTTCCTAATGATTTTCTCAATCGGCATTACTGTCCCATGTTATTCACAGGAGGTATGAATACGTTGAGACAATTAATCCAGTGCGACCTGTTTTATCTTGTTTATTTAGATAGGTATTCGCCAACCCCGGAGGGGTGACATATCAGTAGTCCCGGCTGTAAAGCCGGGATTAAATGGAAATCCTTTTTTGTAAGGCGCACTGGCGATGTTATGCATAGCAATAGGACTGCGCGCCGCATAGGTCAAGCTTCTTAAGTTAGAGCGTTATTTGTCCTTTGTGCCGGTCGAGCCACTGGTCAAACGATTGCAGTTCCGGGTTCATGGCTTTGGTGTCGTCTACGTTTCTGATTCCACAAAAGTCCTCCTGGAAGTCGTGCTTGAACTGAAACATATTCCCCAAATCTTCAGCGCCCGGGAAGCCCAGCCCGCGATACACATCGAAAGGTACCGCATTATAGGCCACCTCTGTGTTGAACGCTTTGGAAAAGGATGCGGCCATTTCCTGCCCCGTAAGATGTTCTCCGGCAATACCAACTGTTTTGCCTTGATAACTAGCGGGATCTTTGAAAATCGCCAGGGCACATTTGCCAATGTCTTCGGCGGCAATACCGGGTAATTTTTTATCGCCCATCGGGAGATTGAGAGTCAGTTTGCCGTTGGCGTCTTTTTGCGGACCCATGCCGAAAAAAATGAAATTGTCCCAATAGAACGAGGCCAGCAACAAAGTGTAAGGTACCCCGCTATTCACGAAATAGGCATCAGCCTCACCTTTGCCATCGAAGTGCGGAACCTTGTACTTGTCCATCAGCGTTGGCATGCGATCGTCGTCCAGCGGAATCCATTTGCGGGTGTCTTCCAGGGTTGACCAAATAATATGTTTTGCCCCAACCTCGCTGGCTGCTTCAGCCATGTTTTTTGCATGCTGCATCTCTTTTTCCGGCGAATAGTGTTCCCAGTAAAAGGTCACACAAAAGACACCGTACGAGCCTTCGAAGGCCTTAAGCAAACTTTCTTTGTTCTCTACATTGGCTTCAATAACATTGGCGCCTAATTTTGCGAGCGTTTTGGCTTTATCCGAACCGGCATTGCGCGTTACCGCCCGTACCGAATATTCACCACTCGGATCATTCAGAATTGCCCGTACCAATCCTCCGCCTTGAGCTCCTGTTGCTCCAACGACTGTGATTATTTTTTGATTACTCATGGCTTAATTTTTTAGGTTAAACGAATGTTAAAGGGGTGTTATGGTATAAAAAAGACATCGGCATCTGTTATAACAGTTCGGATGAATAATAGGTCTGATTTTTAATGTGTTGTTCGGCAGTTTGAGCCGTGCTGTTCCGGGTTTGAACCGATTTTTTATCGAAATTTGGAGATTGTTTTATTGTCGTGTGGGTATACAACAGCGTGTATCTACTTGCTTTGTCGATGCGATACCGATTTATCGGGAATAGCAATCTCTCTTTACCCGAATCGTCAACTAGTTGCTTTCCGACATCAGCTCGATTATTAAGTTTTTTATTAAAACTGTTTATCCATTGATCAAAAACGACTGGAATAGGAGGCCAATTTCAAATATTTCCTATTTTAGAGCATAATAAATTTTAATACAAGGC
>QKCF01000152.1 GCA_003246935.1 Sunxiuqinia sp.
AAATAGTTGATTAACGTTCCCGTCTTCTCATTTTCATAAAGCACATTCAACTTGAAATCTTCGTTAGTCAACGAATAGGCATTCAAGCTGTACACGTTTTTCATCATCAACTTCCAGGTTGGAAGTTTCGGGGTTTGGTTGGTTCCTTTTAGCAATTTTACCACCAAGGTGTTTGGTGCATTTACACCATCCGTTGAGAATTCACCGACCTGATAGGTCTTTCCTTTTGCGGTATAGTTGAAAGCCACGGCCAACACTTCATCTGAGTTTAACGCTGAGTTCAGCGAAATATAACCCAGTTTCGTGTTTACAGTATATTCTGAAGAACTCAATAAGCGAGCCTGCTCGATCTTTTCAAAATCCTGTCCTCCTTCAAATCCGTAGGAAGAAAACGGACCGAGTGTTTTCGTGATCTTTGACACTTCCCGAATATCGGAATAATTCCCGGTAAGCTCTTCGTACATCTTGTTGGCGTTGTTATAGGGGTAAGTCTTATCAGGATAAACCTGACCGTTACTTTCACCAAATGAAGGTACCGAGTTGTAAATATTGGCGCTATGTTCTGCCAAGTCCATTAGTGCCAAAATATTGCGAGACTCATCGTAATCGCCCGATTTATTGGTCACCCAAACTTCAATTTTGTTGATGGTAATTGAAGAGTTAATCACCGGAAGATTCGCCAAGGCTTCATCGTAATGATCACGAAAATATTGTGAAAGAAAGAAGTGGCGGTTGGCATCGTAATCCGAAGCGTCAATCTCAAAACTGGTGGTTTGCGCGCCATCTTCAATATTAACAACCTTTGTTTCACCCTTACTTTGTGAGAATACCGTAGATAGTGACAGCTTTCCGAACTGCAAGTCGGTTTTAACACCAAATAAGTTTGTCGCTCCGGTAATCAAAGTCCCGTTTAGTGGTAACGACACATTACCTGCCTCAATCTTCTTAATAATCTCGTCCTCATCACCCGAATATTCGAGATTCATTTTATTCTCGTAGTCAAAAGTTGCCTCGGTATTGTAGTTAACGCGCATCTTCATTTTATCTCCGATACTACCGTTGACACTCATCTGGATCTTTTGATCGAAATCGAATGTTGGCACCTTCCGCAAACGCTCCGCAATCGACGGGTTTTGAGTTTCGTTCATCTGGTAACCGAAGTTCACCTCAACAAAACCCTGTGTGCGGATGTCTATATTATTTCCACCAAATATCCGGTTGAAAGCCTCACCGCCAACTGAGAGCCGCGGAATCAAACCACTTCTGCTTTCATCGTAGGTTTCACCTGATTTCTGCCGCCAGTAATTACGAACTGAATTTTGAAAGTCGTACCGCACAAACTCTTCCAGCGACATAGTTTTAGGCAAACGATAATTCATGTCTCCGATTTTCTCGGTCATGATGTATTGCCCGGTCACCGGATCGTAAAAAACTTCTTTCTTGATGTTTGATGGCTTTTTCAGGTATAAGCCCGACTCGTTCTCATCATCGGAATAATCGAATTCCTTCCGATCCTCGAATGGATAAATCAGTACCCCGGTTGTGTCAATCTCCAGCGTGTCAATTGCCAAGGAATCTGCAGCTTGAAAGAACTCCGGATTACGTTCAGACTGTCCAATAGCAGGAACCGAAGTCCAGCCCATGGCCAGAACCCCTGAAAAAATGATCGTAATCAGCGAATTTCTCAGAATAGTTTTCAATACCGCGAGATTCAAATGTTACAGGCTCTTTAAAGCCATCTTTATCGTTTGCTCGACAGTTATTCCCGGGTTTGACTTAAGAATTTTATCCAATTCCTTTTCCACGTTCTTTCGGGCAAAACCGAGCATAACTAAAGCAGATAACGCTTCATCGCGGATAGTATTGTCTTGGCCGGTCATTAAAATTTGATCGGAAGCCGGCTGTTTTCCTATTTTATCTTTCAGGTCGATGATGACCCTTTGTGCTGTTTTCGCACCAATTCCCTTAATGCTTTTCAGCAAGTTTACATTTTCCTCCAGAATCGCCTTTTTAATTTCATCCGGTGTCAACGATGAAAGCATCATTAATGCGGTACTGGAACCAATACCGGTAACCGAAATCAAAAGGCGAAACAATTCCCTTTCGCCAGCATCGGCGAAACCATATAACAGGTGAGCATCGTCGCGAACGACCTGATGCAAAAACAATTTAACTGATTGCTGCCCATTGATGGCAGAATAGGTATTGAGTGAAATATGGATAAAATAACCGATTGAACCCGCTTCAATAATTGCATTGGTCGGCGTTAAACCGGCTATTTTCCCGTTAATATATTCATACATAATTTGAGAGATACCGAAATTAATTGTGCTACCCCAAGGCTAACTTCACTTCATTCCTTCTGGCAGAACCAATTACAAAGTTGGTTCCTCATCTACAAAATCCACACTTTCATCAACCTGGTTCGGGTTGATATCGTAAGTTTTCAGCGGATTTTTGCTGATCTCTTTGTAAAGCTCACGGCTTTTATGGACATCAATCGCCAAATAAAGAGCTTCACGGAACGACTCCGGTGATGCTTTTCCTTCTCCTGCGATGTCGAAAGCGGTACCGTGCGACGGCGAAGTGCGGATCATGGGTAAGCCGGCAGTGTAGTTTACTCCACGCTCAAACGAAATCACCTTAAACGGAGTCAAACCCTGGTCATGATACATTGCCAAAATTGCATCAAATTTGGTATAGTCACCCGAACCGAAGAACCCATCACTTGGATATGGTCCGATTGCCAAAATTCCCTCTTCTTTAGCTTGCTCAATTGCCGGGATGATAATGTCTTTTTCTTCCGATCCCAGCAACCCGCCATCACCTGCATGCGGATTCAACCCAAGCACTGCAATCCTTGGTTTTTTGATGCTGAAATCCTGTTCCATTGAAGCCGAAATAATACGCAATTTGCGCACAATCGCTTCTTTTGTAATCAATGACGGAACTTTATGCAGTGGCACATGAGTTGTTACTACGCCAATCTTCATCATCTCACTCACCATTAACATGATGTAGTTATTGGTATTGAATTGTTCTGCTAAAAACTCTGTATGCCCAGGGAAGTTGAATTTCTCACTCTGGATATTATCCTTGCTGATTGGTGCTGTTACCAACGCATCAATCTTCCCGGCTTTCAAATCAGTCACCGCGGCATCCAGTGCCATATACGAAGCCTCTCCAGCTACATCAGAAATCTTCCCAAGCTCAACGCGCACATTGTCGTCAATACAATTGATGATGTTCGCTTTGCGCGGATCGGCCTCATCTGCATTACGAATCGTATTAAAATTGAAATGCTCCATATCCAATGCTTTGCGGTGGTATGCAGCAACTTTCGGCGAACCATACACAATTGGTGTACAAATTTCGAGGATACGCTGATCACTTAAAGTCTTCATGATCACTTCGTAACCAATACCGTTAATATCTCCCTGAGAGATGCCGATTTTTATTTTGTCTCTACTCATCGTATTCATTTCTTGTAATTACCTTAACGTTTCACAACGACCTTTTGATCGTTCTTGCATCGGGTAAATTTAATGCTTAAATCCAGTTAATCAAAAAAGAAAGGCATTCTGAAAAACTTCTTATAAAAAGTGAGTTTAACATACGAAAGAAGCTTTGTCTCAAAGGCCGAAACCCTTCATCAAAACCGATCCTGATGAATTTTATCCCACTGCAGATCTTCTGCTGGAATTATTTTACGTTCCTGCGCCGAATAGCCGATTGCAATAATGCTTAATACCTTCTGATTCTCCGGAATACCAAGCTTCTCCTTCACATATTCTTCGGCCGATTCTTCCTCGTCATGCTCACGGCCCCGGATTTGCACCCAGCAATTTCCTAATCCCAACGACTGAGCTGTTAGCTGAAGAAATATCGATGCAACCGAACAATCTTCAATCCAAGCCTCAGTTTTAGTATCGTCGGCCATGACGACAACAGCTAAAGGAGCTGACTCCAGCAATTTACTTCCAAAAGGTTTCGCCATTGCCAGTGCTTGGATCAACGCCTTATCCTGCACGAAAATAAACTCCCAGGCATTCGCGCTTTTCGATGCGGGCGAACGCAAAGCTGCTTCCTGCAACAACTTGATTTTTTCGGATTCAACTGCTTGCTCGGTAAACTTTCGGATACTGCGGCGTTGGCGAATAATATCGATCATGGTTCTGTTGTTTTTGATTTTAAATGAACAAAACAAATACATTTCAGGCACAAATCCATATCCCGGCTTCGTGGAAATGAAAAGAAATAAATTTGAAGGAGATACCAGCCAAATTACATCAGCATAAACAGGAGTACAAACAGAATGAAAACCATGAACAACACCAACTGGTTCCGAACAAAAAGTCCGAGTAAAATCAGAATTTCCAATTCTTCGGTATCTGCAGTATATATTTCGATGCTTCCTCGGTCCTTCGTCAAAAGCTCGTGACTCTGAAAAACAATGATTTCTTGTCCATTATACTTCCACGACCACCGCGATTGCCAAAAGTTCTTTATTTCAAGCTCAAAACGTTTTCCGTTCAACACCAAGTCCCCTTTGGGATTGAGAAGATTAATCATGATTGTTGCTAAAAGCGCTTGATTAGTGGCATCCGAAATTTCAAGCTTCGACAAAAAGAAATCCCGGTTCAGTAAAAATCGATGACCATTGATGGTAGCCATCGCTTCGGAGCTGAAAAAATTAGCCCAGTCAATCACACCAACTTGCTCATTGCCGCGTGTAACTGTCAATCTCTTTTTGAATAATCCTTTTGACCAGTATAATTTATCCATAATACCCACTTTCACCTAAAAGGAAATGCAATTTAACTATTTTAAGGCAAAGGCTGCAACCACTTTTGCCTGCAGAAATGCTTAAAAATGTTAAAAAACGGGTGTGAAATATGGACTAAAAACAAAGCGTCCCAGCTATATCATCAATCTCTCTCTGTCA
>QKCF01000068.1 GCA_003246935.1 Sunxiuqinia sp.
AGTTCAATCCGGCCGAGTCGTCTCAGCTGGTCTTCAACCTGCTTTTGTTTGTAAAACAGTTGTTTTTCGTAGGGAAGAAATTGCCATTTGCAGCCTCCGCAGGTTCCAAAATGCTTACAAAAAGCTTCCTGGCGGTCTTTCGATTTTTCGCGGATGTTGGTCACGCGGGCTTCCATGTAGTTTTTGCGCTTCTTTGTCACTTGCAAATCAACAATGTCGCCGGGTATAACATGGGTTGTAAATACCACCATGTCGTTAACGCGCGCAATCGCTTTTCCTTCGGCCCCGATATCGGTGATTTCAACTCCTTCAAAAAGAGGTTTGTTTTTTCTGCTTCTTCCCATTAATTCAAAATTTTTGCAAAAATAGCTAAATCGGCGAAATCCAAAACCTTTTAAATGTCTAAACATAAAAGAAGAATTCTACCGTTTACACGGTGTATAAATTTCTCGTTAAATGTGAAAAATAGGTGCTTAAGTCTTTATTTATATAGTGCTGGTTCGTTAATTTTGGAGGCAATTATATCCCAATAAAGTCATGAAAAAACGGTACTACATTATAGGAGGGCTGCTTTTGATAGTAGCTGTTATCCTGTTCTTTTTATCCTCGATTGTCAAAAATTACCTGGTGAAAAACAGTAATGAATTGATTGGCCGAAAGCTGTCAGTCAGTGAATTGCACTTCGATTATTGGAATGTGGCTGTTGATGCCGAAGGGGTGGTATTGTATGAGAAAAATGAAGTCGACAGCTTTATTGCCTTTCAATCGCTGAAGGTTGATTTTAGCCCGTGGAAGTTGTTGCACAAAGAATATTCCTTCTCCCAAATTAGCCTGGTTGACCCGCAGGTGAGTATAGAGCAGTACGCCGATGGCTATAATTTCAGCGATTTAATCCTGGAAGAGGATACTGTTACTGTCGAAGAAACCCAAAGTGAGGATTTAGTTCGCTTTAGTTTGTATAACATAAATATGTCTGGAGGAAAAATTCGACTGTATGATCAGACCGTCGATAATAGGGTAACAGTAACCGATCTCGATTTCAGTTTACCGCTGATCGCCTGGGATAATAAGAAATCGAATGTTGGAGCCGAATTTAGTCTTGGAGATCAGGGCTTGGTCAATGTGAACGCAATTGTTGATAATGAAGCACAAAGCTACGTGGTTGATTTGAAGACCACCGACATTCAGATTAACCCGGTGAGCAATTACCTAACTGATTACATGGATGTAAAATCCATCAGCGGTTTGCTGACTTCGCAGATTCAAATTGCAGGAAGCTTGGACGACTTGATGAATGTGCAGGTTACCGGATCGGGTAAGTTGCGTAATGCTTCTGTTGTCGATAGCCAAGGTGAGACTTTGTTGACAGTGCCCGAAATACGGACACGTTTAAAAGTGCTCGACATGAAACGCTTTGCTTTCAATTTTTCATCGATTGAAATTGACCAGCCGGATTTACTGGTCACACGTGGAAAAGAGAAAACCAACGTAGAGCAGTTTTTCGCGCCGTTGCTGGAAGAGGATACCACGCAAGCCGTGCAGATAACCATGGAAAAAGGCGACGAAGTTGTCACAACCTATTGTGTCGATACCTTGAAGATCAATCAAGGCAAGTTGCGGATTATCGACCAAACCTTGAACCGTCCGTGTTTGATGGAGCTTAGCGATTTGGATGTGGAGTTGCAAAATCTGGCAGACAGCTCTTCGCATATGCCGATCACCTTTAGTTCGTCGATTAACCGCTCTGGAAAAATAACAGGTAAAACGGTTGTTGATATGCAGGACCCTTATCACTTTTCATTTGATGGACAATTGAAGGATTTGGATTTGGTTAGCTTTTCGCCTTATTCCGAATTCTACATTGCCTCGCCGTTTACGCAGGGCTGGTTCAACTACGACATTTCCATTGATATGTCTAACAATCGTCTAAAGAACGAAAATGATATCCATGTGAAAGAGCTTGAGTTCGGTAAAAAGACCAAGGACAAACCGTTTATGAAAGTGCCGATCCGCCTGGCTTTATATGTAATGAAGGACAAAAACGACAATATTGATATTAATATGCCAGTCTCTGGCTCTACCTCCGATCCAAAATTCAAATTGGGTAAAATCATATGGGGAGCGTTCCTGAATGTGCTTTCCAAAGCGGCTTTGTCGCCGTTTAAGGCCATGTCGGGTTTGGTGGGAACCGATCCGGAGAAACTGGAACATATTCACCTGAGCTATTTGCAGGATTCGTTGATGGCTGACCAAACAACAACCTTGAGTTCGTTGACGAAGATTATGCAGAAAAAGCCCGATCTGCTCGTTAGTTTAACGCAGATGACCAACCTGCAAGATGAAACCGACTTACTTCGGGTAAAAATGGCAAAGGAAGAATACATGAAGACCAGCGGTGCTACTGAAATGCCGGCAGACAGCGATCAGGCATTCCTGAGCTATCTGGCAACCAGGGTTGCAGGCGCTGACACTTTGGCGCTGAACGATGTTTGCTCGAAGCTCGTTAGTCGCGAGCAGGTGCGTCAGGCTTTTACCAGCTTGCTGGATGAGCGGAACCAAATGATCCGCACTTATTTTTCGCAACAGGGAATCCCTGCCGAAAATGTGAATGTTTCAACAGCCGATCTTTTAAATCTTCCGGATGAGTTGAAACGGCCTGAATTTAAGGTTGAAGTTTCGATGAAATAGACCGAAGGCAATGGAGCACCGGCAGAAGACCGCCGGTGCCGTTAGCAGGTCGTTCAGAACCGTTCGAAGCTTTGCCGGAACAGATAGCAGCCAACAGAATTGTTAGCAACCGAAAGTATTGTTCGAAGCAAACTGATTTTGTTCCTAGTCCAATAAATTCATCAGGGAGTACATCAGTTGGTTGTTGGTGGCGATGAGTTCTTGTCGTCCTAAAATAGCCTCTGTACTTTGGATGTATTGTGCCGGAACAAGTTCGTCGCCAACATGATTAATCATGCCTTGCAGGCTTTCGCCGGTTACTTCGAGGTGAAACTGTAAGCCGAGCACTTTGTTCCCGATCAGGTATCCCTGGTTGCGGCATGCCTCCGAGTAGAACAGGTGTTTGGCTCCTTCTGGCAAGTTGAAGGTGTCGCCATGCCAGTGAAAGACCGGGGTAGTGTGATCGAAATTTTCCAGCAAAGGTTCGCCTGCTCCTGCTTCTGTCTTGAGAATGGGGAACCAGCCAATTTCAGGAAGTTTGTTCGGGTAAACCTCGGCTCCCAAGGCGGCAGCAATCAATTGCGAGCCCAAACAAATACCAACAACCGATTTCCCTGCTGCAATTGTTTCGCGAATAAAAGCCTTTTCGGCTTCAAGCCATGCGTATTTATCAGTTTCGTAAACACCCATTGGTCCGCCCATAATTACCAGCCGGTCAAAATCGGCCGGCTTAGGCAGTTGCGCATCCGCTTCGTAAAAGCGGGTGTATGTGAGCGTGCAGTTATGCTGTTTAAACCAGTTTAGGAGGCAGCCGGGACCTTCGAAGGCCACATGCTGCAGGATGTGAATACGAAGTGATTTCATCTTGTCTTGTTTGGATAAGCGAATATACGAATTCATTGGCTTCAGGAAGTGGCTTCCTTCAAACTCAACTTAAATTCTTCGGATGTTTCTGTTATCTTTGCACTTCAATTTTTGTAAGTATTATGATTTCTGTAGATCAGTTAGTGGTAAGTTTTGGCGGGTTCGATCTGTTTAAGGGGGTATCGTTTTTGATTACTCCGAAAGATCGGATTGGCCTCACGGGGAAAAACGGAGCGGGTAAATCCACGATGTTGAAGATTTTAGCGGGAAAACAACTACCGTCGGAAGGAACTGTTTCTTCTCCGAAAGATACACGTATTGGCTATTTGCCGCAGCATATGAATGTGGATAATACCAAAACGGTATTTGAGGAAACGAAGACTGCCTTTGATGAAATCCTAAGCCTGAAAGCGGAAATTGACCGGTTGAATCACGAAATAGCAACGCGGGAAGACTATGAGTCGGATAGCTATATGCAGTTGATTAACCGGGTAACGGATTTGAATGACCGGTACCATATGGTCGGCGGGACGAATATGGAAGCCGAGATTGAGCAAACCTTGAAAGGATTGGGTTTTGAACGGAAAGACTTTACGCGGCAGACATCCGAATTTAGCGGGGGATGGCGTATGCGTATTGAGCTGGCTAAGATTTTACTTCGGAAGCCGGATGTTTTTCTGCTCGATGAGCCTACCAACCACCTCGATATTGAATCAATCCAGTGGTTGGAAGATTTCCTTGCGAATTACAACGGATCAGTGGTCTTGGTTTCGCACGACCGTGCTTTCCTTGATAATGTAACCAATCGCACTATCGAGATTTCTTTAGGGAAAATCTACGATTATAAGGCAAACTACACGCGTTACCTGGAACTTCGCAAGGAACATCGCGAAACGCAGTTGGCAGCTTACCGAAATCAGCAAAAGTTGATTGAGGAAACCGAACAATTTATTGAACGTTTCCGCTACAAAGCAACCAAGTCAGTACAGGTTCAGTCGCGCGCGAAGATGCTCGATAAACTCGACCGGATTGAAGTGGACGACGAAGATAACTCGCGTTTGAACATTAAGTTCCCTCCGGCAGTTCGTTCGGGTACGATTGTCGTTGAATGTAAGCACTTGTCGAAAAGCTACGGTGATTTTGAGGTGTTGAATGATATTGACCTGATTCTCGAACGAGGAGAAAAGGTCGCTTTCGTTGGTAAAAACGGCGAAGGTAAAACAACGCTGGCCAGAGTAATTTTGGGAGAACTGGAGCATACTGGTGAGTTGAAGATCGGCCACAATGTGAAGGTCGGCTACTTCGCCCAAAACCAGGCGCAGAAGCTGGACGAAAACTTAACGGTACTCGAAACGATTGATCAGATTGCGGTGGGAGACATCCGTACTAAAATCCGTGATATTCTGGGAGCTTTCATGTTCTCGGGGGAAGATGTGGATAAAAAAGTGAAGGTACTCTCAGGGGGAGAGCGCATGCGTCTGGCTATGATTAAACTGATGCTGGAGCCGGTTAACTTCCTGGTGCTCGACGAACCGACGAACCACCTGGATATCCGTTCAAAAGAAATGCTGAAAAACGCTTTGGCAGAATATGATGGTACAGTGTTGGTTGTTTCGCACGATCGTGAATTTCTCGATGGTTTGGTGAAATGCGTGTACGAGTTCAAGCACAAGAAGGTGAAACAGCACTTAGGCGGAATTTATGATTTCCTGCAAAAGAAAAAGCTAGAATCGCTGAAGGAGCTCGAGCAGAAAGCGAAGCCTGTTAATAATACCGAAGTAAAGAAAGAGGTAGCAGTACAGGCTGGCGACGAAAACAAACTCAGCTACGAAGAGCGTAAAGAAATTAATAAGCAGATCTCGCGTTTGGAGAAGTCGATTGAGCAAACCGAGAGCGACATTGCTAGATTAGAAGGAGAAGTAGCTGTGATGGATGAGAAGATGGCCAATCCGGATAATTTGAGCGATCATACAATCTTTGATAGCTACGACAAATTGAAACAGGACCTGGAAAAGGTGATGGATCAGTGGTCGGAATATACCGAAGAATACGAGGACTTGCTTAAACAAAAGACTTGGTAAGTAGAACAAAAGACGCAATAAAAGGCACAATTTTATAATCCCATTCATGAGAGATCAAAAACAAAAATCGGATGATATGATTTTCGGCATTCGTGCCGTAATCGAAGCAATTAACTCTGGTAAAGAGGTTGATAAGGTGTTGTTGCAAAAAGGGGAGCGGGGCGACCTGTTTAAGGAAGCTTTCGACCTGATTCGCGAACATAGCATTCCCTTTCAATATGTGCCGGTTGAAAAGCTGAACCGTATTACGCGGAAAAACCACCAGGGGGTGATTGCATTTATATCGCCGGTTACTTTTTACGATATCGAAAACTTACTGCCGGGCTTGTTTGAAGAGGGTAAAAACCCAATTATCCTGGTTTTGGATCAGGTAACTGATGTGCGCAACTTTGGGGCAATCGTTCGTACGGCAGAATGTGCCGGTGTAGATGCAGTCTTAGTGCCGGATAAAGGAGCTGCCCGAATTAATGCTGATGCAGTAAAGACTTCGGCCGGAGCTTTGCATTTGGTGCCGGTGTGTCGTACCCGTGATTTGAAAAAGTCGGTGTTGTATCTGCAACAATCGGGATTGAAAGTGATTGCAGCAACAGAGAAATCGTCAGAAAACTATATTAAAACAGATTATACCGGTCCGGTTGCGATTGTGATGGGCTCGGAAGAATTTGGCATCGATCGTCAGATTCTGGATATGGCTGACGATCGTGTACAAATCCCAATATTAGGAAAAATTCAATCGTTGAATGTGTCAGTTGCTGCCGGCCTTTTAGTATATGAGGTGGTACGGCAACGTGCCGATCTTAAAAGCTGATCGGCACCTGACGTTTGAAAGTTTCTTCAAGTGAAATGAAGGTTTCAGTACTTGAAACGCCTGAAATCTTCTGTACTTTATCACTCAATATTTCTTTTAAGTGCTCATTGTCGCGAGCATATACTTTTACAAAAATTGCATAGGCACCTGTAGTATAGTGGCACTCAACAATCTCAGGAATTGCTTGAAGCATTGTTGCTACGTCATCATAAAATCCACCTTTTTCAAGGAAGATACCAACGTAAGTGCAAGTTTTGTAATCAACTTTTCGGGGATCGATGTTATAACCGGAACCAGTGATAACATTCATTTCGATCATTCTGTTAACTCGCTGGTGTACGGCAGCTCTTGAAACGCCAACTTCAGCAGCCACATCTTTAAATGGAATACGCGCATTCTTAGTAATAATATCAAGAATGTGCAAATCTATCTGATCCAGATTGTTTCTTAATGTCATAATGTGAAAAACGTGTTTGTGTAATAAGGCAAAAGTAAACATTATTTAGCAAATGGAGATTATTTCTATATGTATTCTTTCAAAATGTTTATTTTCTTTTTCGATTTTTACATTTAAAATAACTATTTGTAACTCAATTTATTGTGTGTTCGATTTTGTTTTGAGAATGTTAAAAGTCTGATAAAAATCAGATTTTTCACTTTCAATTAACCCTGTACGTTTTGTATTTAGTTCTAAAGTGCTATTTTTGCCGCTGTAAAAGTATCAAATTGATATAGGCTGAAGATATTGAATTTGTACTTCTCTCACTAAATTGTAGGATTCTTAACTTATTGACATTATGAAAAATGCTAATATAAATTGGCTTTTCATTCTTTTGCTATTGATTGTCGTCAGTATTATCGGCGTGTTTGTACCTAGCGGATTTGGAGGGCTCGATGATCCTAACATCGTAACCGGTGATGTTGCATGGATGTTAACCGCTACGGCATTAGTGTTGTTGATGACACCGGGGCTGGCTTTTTTTTATGGCGGGATGGTAAATCCAAAGAACATTCTTTCAACCATGTTGCAGAGTTTTATTGCAATGGGGTTGATCAGTGTTGTGTGGGTTTTAGTTGGATTTAGCCTTGCCTTTGGTGATAGTATCGGACCAGAGGGATTTGGATTATTTGGTAATCCGGCTACTTTCTTCATGTTTCACAATGTTTGTGGGCATACCGATCCGAATCTTAGCCCGACAATTCCATTGGCTCTTTTTGCCATGTTCCAATTGAAGTTTGCGATTATTACTCCTGCGTTGATTACAGGTTCCTTTGCCGGTCGCGTTCGTTTCCGTGCATATATGCTTTTCATGGTTCTGTTTATCATCTTTATTTATGCACCGTTGTGTCACTGGACATGGCACCCGAATGGTTTCCTGAGAAACTGGGGCGTATTAGACTTTGCCGGTGGTACAGTTGTACATATGTCAGCCGGTTTTGCCGCACTTGCAGGAGCTATTTTCCTCGGTAAACGTAAAGATTTCGGTCAGGAAATGAAGCCTGCCAACATTCCTTTTGTATTATTAGGTGCAGGGATGCTTTGGTTTGGATGGTTTGGTTTTAACGCCGGATCAGCTTTAGGTGCCAATTCAACAGCAGCTTTAGCTTTGATGAATACGAATACTGCATCAGCTGCAGCCATGTTAGCCTATTTGTTCTTTGATATGGCTAAAGGTAAAAAACCATCAAGTATGGGGGCCGCTATCGGTTTGGTTGTCGGCTTGGTTGCAATTACTCCTGCTGCAGGTTTTGTTAACGTTGGTTCAAGTATGATTATCGGTGTTATAGCAGCTATTGTAAGTAATATTGCGATCGAACTGCGTTCAAAAACGCGCTTGGATGACACCTTGGATGTATTCCCCGCACACGGTATGGGGGGTATTGTAGGTATGTTGTTAACATCAGTTTTTGCTCAGGACGTGGGTTTAATTCACGGAGAAGTAACGACTTTTCTATATCATTTACTAGCTTTGATAATCGTAGGTGTGTTTACCTTTGGAGGATCAATGTTGATGTATAAGATAACTGATATGATAGTTTCCTTGCGAGTTTCTGCACAATCTGAAAAAATTGGATTAGATTTAAGTCAGCATAACGAATCATACGACTTTGAATATAAAAGCGACAGTAAGCTTTAACGAGTCGCTCTTTTATATGCTCGAAACTCCCCAATGTCTCCCGGGGAGTTTTTTTATGTCCTAACGTTAGGACACAAAAAAACCGTTCAGGTTCTGAACGGTTTTTTCGTTTGTATATCGTATTGATTTATTTGATCGCTACCTGACGCTTAAAATCCATTTCAAGGGAAATAAAAGTCTCTGTTCGTGCAATGCCCTCAATCTCTTGAAGCTCTTCATCAATCAGCTTTTTTAGGTGTTTGTTCGTTTTCGTTTGAATTTTAACGAAGATGGCATACTGTCCGGTGGTGTAATGACATTCCACAATTTCAGGGATTTTACGTAAAGCTTCGGCCACCTGTGTGTGGTACTTTGCTTTTTCAAGGTAAACACCCATGTAGGCGCAAGTATTGTAACCCAATTTTGCCGGGTTTACAATGAATTCGCTTCCGGAAATAACCCCCAGGTTCAATAAGCGTTGCACACGTTGGTGAATTGCAGCTCCTGAAACACCGCACTCGCGGGCTACTTCAAGAAAAGGAATGCGTGCATTTTTGGTAATGAGGCGCAGGATTTTTTCATCCAGCTCGTCAATCTGTGGTAGGGGTTCTATATAATCTTGATTCATCATTTAATTTGATATGAAATTCGAATATTTCTGTATAAAAATACGATAATTAATAAATATTCTTTCTTGTTGTATCGTAATTTGTAATTAAAACTGTTGTTAAACTGAAAAATTGAAATAAGCTTTCAGCTTAAACGCGGCAAATGTAGAATAATTTTGTGGAATTCTAAATGATATCGATAGCGCAAGTGGAAAAAATATTTGGGTTGCTTTCGCCTATTAATTATCTGACTTTAAACTGCTAGCAAGATGTGTGATGTCGTAGCCACTGGGGTTTTGATAAACTCGAAGGTCGAATTCCGGAAGTATAGCCAATACATGGTCAAAAATATCAGCCTGGATACCTTCGTAATTTGCCCAGCGCTGGTCTTTGCTGAAAACATAGATCTCGATAGGCAGTCCTGTTTCTGTTGGTTGCAGGTGTCGAACCAGAAATGTCATTTCCTCGTGTATGTTCGGATTTTGTTTCAAATAAGCGTTCAGGTAATAGCGGAAAATTCCAAGGTTAGTCTGGCGACGACCATTATAAATATCACCTTCCTGAATGTTTAGATTCTGATTGAATTCTCTGATTTCCTGCTGTTTTTTGCCGATGTAGTCCTTCAATAGGTAGAAATGACTGAGTTTTTCCAGGAGTTTGTCATCAGCAAAATGGACACTCTTCATGTCTATGTTGATTGAGCGTTTAATGCGGCGACCGCCTGATTCTTCCATCCCTGCCCAGTTGTTGAATGACTCGGAAACCAGCGCATAAGTTGGAATGGTTGTAATTGTCTTGTCCCAGTTTTGGACTTTCACGGTGTTTAACGAGATGTCGATTACTGTACCATCGGCGCGGTGCCCCGGCATTTCTATCCAATCGCCGGGTTTTAGCATTTTATTAGCCGACAGCTGTATACTGGCTACAAAACCAAGGATTGAATCTTTGAAAATTAAAAGGAGTACAGCGGCCATTGCACCTAAGCCTGCAAAAATTCCGAGAGGCGATTTGTTAATAACGATGGCAATGCCGAAGATGACAGCCATGAAGATGATTAAAATCTGTATTAACTGTACGTAGCCTTTTATCGGGCGTGTTGCTGCATATGGGGTAGTTTGGTAAATGTCGTTAATGGTATTCGCGAAACGAACTGCAGCCATTGTGAAAATAAACACAAAGTAAACGCGCGAAACGACAGAAAGTACAAATGATACCTCTTCAACATTCGAAAAATCGTAAACAGCATAAATCATAAATGCAGATGGAAGATGGGCGAGCGCACTAAATACTTTACGTTTAATTAAAAAGTCATCCCATTCCGTTTTTGTCTTTTGAAAAATGCGGTGGATTAACGTCACCAGAATGATTCTGACCAAAAGCTGAGCAACTAAGGCGGCTGCAATCAGTACAATAATTGAGATTGTGATTCCAAAAGCGCTTGCCCAATGGCTCGAAATATCAAGATTCTCAAAAAAGCTAATTAACCATTCGTTTAACTGTTTCATGATTTTTGTTTTTGCGTATGTCGAATTTTTGTAGGTATTTTAAAGCTCGAAAATAGATAAAAAGCCCATAATATGACACGTTTTGTTTGGATATTGATAGTGGCATTATGCCCCTTGTTCGCAAATGCAGAAATTTCGTTCGATAAATATTTTGAAGCACGTACTTTGCGCGTTGACTTCACTTTAGCAGGAAATTACGAGCGGACAGAGATTTTTATGGAACAGATGAAGAAACAAGGAGAGTGGGCGGGCTCGCATAAGCATTTGGTCGATGAAGCTAACTACGGTAATTTTCGCTATCGTCTGAAAGACAAAGAAACAGGAGAGGTTCTGTTTTCAAGAGGTTTTAGTTCATTGTTCCAGGAATGGCAGACGACGCCGGAAGCGAAAAAGTTGGATCGGAGTTACTATCATGTCGCTTTGATGCCCTATCCGAAGCAGAAAGTTCAATTGATTATAGAAATGCGAACTTGGGAGGGAGGTTTCAAGGAACTGTTGGCATTGGATATCGATCCTAAGGATTATTTTATTACGGAAGAAAAAGGGCCTGACTATTCTATTGTGCCGATCATGGAAAATGGTCCACACGAAAAGAAAGTGGATCTTGTGTTTCTGGCAGAAGGTTATCAGGGCAATGAAATGGATAAATTTCAAAAAGATATCAAACGTTTGACTGACTACCTTTTTGCGATGGCGCCATATAGTAAGCATAAAAACGACTTTAACCTTTATGCTGTATTAGTCCCGTCGGCTGAATCCGGTACCGATGTGCCTGGAAAGGGAATCTACAAAAGCACGGCTTTCAACTCACATTTCTTCACTTTTGACGAAGAGCGCTATCTGACATCAAAGGATCTGAAGGCTATTCACGATGCTGCTGCCGGCGCTGTTTATGATCAGGTTTTTGTGTTGGTGAACTCTACAACCTATGGTGGTGGCGGTTTTTATAATTATTTGACGTTGTCAACTGTCGATAATGAGCGTTCACCTCAGGTATTTGTGCACGAGTTCGGGCATGGTTTTGCAGGTTTAGCTGATGAATATTATTCCTCATCGGTTGCCTACGAAGAGTTTTATAACTTGAAGGTAGAACCTTGGGAGCCTAATATTACCACTTTAGTCGATTTTGACAGCAAATGGAAAACGATGATTGCTGACAGCATTCCACAACCTACCCCACGCATCAAAAAATATGACGGTGTTGTCGGACTGTTTGAAGGTGGTGGTTATACCGACAAAGGCATTTACAGTCCGGTGATGGATTGTCGGATGAAAACCAATGAGGCGCCAGGTTTTTGCCCGGTCTGTTGTGATGCTATTGAACGAACAATTCGGTCTTACTGCGAGTAATTAATGATTGTGTCTGAAGCTGTTCGAACGTAACAGAACTAACCGGTCTGAACGAACAGTTTTACATGACATTTTAAGTCGAAACGTAATCGGTCACTTGACTTGATTCGTATACTAAATAGCCAATGGAGAGCAGCGTTTGTCTGCGTATTTTCCTTTGGCTATTTAGCTATGAGTCGTTTAACACGTCGGGAAGTATTGCTGCTATTGGGAACGGGAATTCTTGGCTTTGTTGTGCATCCGTTATGGGGAATAGATCAAATTTCCCTTAAACTGGATTCGATCCCGATAAGAGGGATTTATTTGCCAGGGTGGAGAGGGGTGAATAAAAGCAGAATTCAGAGAATAGCGAACTTTTTAACCGAAAACGGTCTGAATGCGTTGATGATCGATGTGAAAAATGCGTTTGGAGAGCTGTTTTATCAGCCGGAATGTGATCTCGCAGAAGCTATTGGTGCTCAGGTTAAAACAATTGACAGGCAGAAAAGGAGCCTGGATTTTGACGTGCTTGCAAGTGAGCTAAAAAGCCTGGGTATTCGATTGATTGCACGTCACACAATGTTTGTGGATAAAACGCTTTATAAGGGAATGCCTGAGTTTGCGCTGACAATCGGTCATAATCAGTATTGGGTGGATATGAAAAACGATTCGGTGTTGGAATACAATCTCGAACTGTTGGAGCAAGAGAGCACCCTGGGCTTTGATGAAATTGTACTGGATTACATCCGCTTTCCGGATTTGCCGGGTTTTGGTGATGAAGATGACCGCTGTGATCGAATTGATCGAATAGTACAAGCTGCAGGTGAGGTTTTGAAACGGAAGAATGTAGAGCTCGGGCTGCAAGTCTTTGGCTATTCGGCTTGGTCTCATTATAAATCGAATGTCGGACAGCGTATTGGTACGCTTCAAAAGTATGCTGATACAATTTATCCCATGCTTTATCCGTCTCATTTTTATAGCGGATCATTAGGGTATCGAAACCCCTCAGAGCACCCGTTTGAGATTATTAGCACAGGTTATAGGGAAGCCATGTTGAAGGTGACCACTCAATGTCAGATTATACCGATGATTCAAGGTTTTTCATATACACCTGCAAGGATAGCTAGTCAAATAAATGCTGTTGTACAGATGAAGATGCCTGGGTTTATTTGTTGGAATCCTGCCGGTAACCACCGAAAGCTCGTCGATGCACTAAAACTTATCTGAAACAAGAGCATCGCTGGAAATAAGGCGTAAAAAAGCCCTGATTGTTTAAAAACAAGGCTGTATCTATTGATTTACTTTTGTCCGTTAGTTGGGACTTTGTACCATTTATTAACCGGAACTGGCGGCGCGTAATTGGCTAGATATGTCATTGCTTCTTCACTGGTGTTGGCAACAAAGTACAAGTCTCGGTATGATTCTTTGGCAAAATTTTCATCAAAAGAGCGTTCAAACTGTCGAAAGAGGTCGTCGTAGAAGCCATTTGTGTTTAGAAAAATAATGGCCTTGTTGTGATAGTCTAGCTGCTTGAGTGTGATGACTTCCAGGATCTCTTCCAATGTTCCAAATCCGCCGGGCAGGGCTATAAAGGCATCAGATATATCGCGCATCAGGGCTTTTCGTTCCATCATGTCTTTCGTTACATGTAGTTCGATGGCATGTTCAGATACCAGGTCGTGTCCTTTCAGTTTCTCGGGGATGATTCCAATCGTGTGGGCTCCATGTTCCGATGCTTTTTCCAACATTTCGTGCATGAGACCTACGTTGGCTCCTCCATTCACCAATGTCTGTTTTTTTTGTCCAATCAGCTTTGCCAGTTCAATGGCTTCGTCAACATAGACTTTATCCAATGCATTGCTTGATGAGGCGAAGACACATATTTTCATAGTTGTTGAACATCAAAAGTTAAACGAAAAAATGCCACCCTGAGGGGTGACATTTCGATATTTAGTTGTGTTTCTTAAGCATCAATGTTTGCATAAACTGCGTGATCCTCGATGAATTGACGGCGTGGAGGAACCTCGTCACCCATCAGCATACTGAAAATGTGATCCGCTTCAGCTGCATTTTCAATTGTTACCTGGCGTAATGTACGGCGTTCCGGATCCATTGTCGTTTCCCAAAGCTGCTCGGCGTTCATCTCACCAAGACCTTTGTAACGCTGTACATGTACGCTGGATTCTTTACCGTCAGCCCACTCGTTTATGAGTTGTAAGCGTTGTTGCTCATTCCAGGCATATTGCTCTTTTTTACCCTTGCGAACCAAGTATAAAGGTGGGGTTGCAATGTATAAGTAGCCGTTTTTGATGAGGTCTTTCATGTAGCGGAAGAAGAAGGTCATAATCAATGTTGCAATGTGGCTCCCGTCCACGTCGGCATCGGTCATGATCACAATCTTGTGGTAGCGTAATTTTTCAAGGTTTACTGCTTTTGAGTCTTCTTCAGTACCAAAGCTAACACCTAACGCAGTGAATATATTGCGGATTTCCTCACTTTCCAATACTTTGTGCTGCATCGCTTTTTCAACGTTCAGGATTTTACCACGAAGCGGAAGGATTGCTTGGAAACGGCGGTTACGTCCTTGTTTGGCAGTACCACCTGCCGAGTCTCCCTCGACAAGGTAAATCTCACATTTTTCCGGATCACGATCCGAGCAGTCGGCCAGTTTACCCGGTAGACCACCGCCAGTCATCACGTTTTTACGTTGAACTAACTCACGTGCTTTACGAGCTGCGTGGCGAGCTGTCGCTGCCAAAATCACCTTATTTACAATTGCTTTTGCCGATTTTGGGTTTTCTTCCAGGTAGTTGTTAAGCATTTCGCTTACTGCCTGGTCAACAGGTAAGCTGATTTCCGAGTTACCTAGTTTGGTCTTTGTTTGACCTTCAAACTGGGGTTCTGCAACTTTTACAGAAATAACTGCCGTCAAACCTTCGCGGAAGTCGTCACCACTGATGTCGAACTTCAATTTGGCTAACATGCCCGATGTTTCTGCGTAGTTTTTTAGCGTACGTGTCAAGCCTCGGCGGAAACCTGTTAAGTGAGTACCACCTTCAATCGTGTTGATGTTATTCACATACGAGTGAATATTCTCGTTGAAGGATGTATTGTAATGTAATGCAATCTCAACAGGTACTTCACCTTTCTCAGATGAAATATGAATGGTTTCTTCAATCAATTTTTCACGAGCAGTATCCAGGTATTCAACAAATTCTTTCAGACCTGCTTCAGAATAGAATACTTCGCTTTTATATTCTCCGTTTTCGTTTTGTTCGCGAAGGTCTGTCAGGATCAAACGAACACCGGCGTTCAGGAATGCCAACTCGCGTAAACGAGCAGCAAGGATCTCATATTTGTAAACAGTTGTCAGGAAGATACTGCCATCCGGTTTGAATGTAACTATTGTACCTGTGTCGTCGGCTTCGCCAATAACCCGGGCAGCATATAAGGGCTTACCAATGCTGAATTCCTGTTCCCATACTTTCCCATCGCGGTGCACTTCTGCTCTTAAGAGAGTTGAAAGGGCGTTCACACAAGAAACACCAACCCCGTGCAAACCACCGGAAACCTTGTATGTATCTTTGTCGAACTTACCCCCGGCGTGCAATACGGTCATTACAACCTCAAGAGCCGATTTGTTTTCTTTGGAGTGCATCTCCGTTGGGATACCACGGCCATCGTCTTTTACCGTGATAGAATTATCTTCGTTAATAAAAACTTCAATGTTTTTACAGTAGCCGGCGAGTGCTTCGTCAATCGAGTTGTCTACAACCTCGTAAACAAGGTGGTGCAACCCTTTCTCATTCACATCGCCGATGTACATGGCCGGACGTTTACGCACTGCCTCCAAACCTTCCAGTACCTGAATACTGTCAGCTGAATAATTGCCATTTCCGTTGCCGGTAGTTGGCTTATTTTCTAATTCGCTCATTTATTAAATGTTTGGTTCTTTCAATAAATACTCAATCCTATCGGACCTACCTCTCGGATTGTTGTTTAAGGGTAGTTTACTGCTGTTTTACTATCCTTTTGTTTTCGGGAAAGTACCTGATTTATGGTGAATTGTTCTGATATTCTCAATCGTGTTTTTAATCTCCCGCTATAACACGCAAATATAGCAAAAATAGTCTGATTTACAGCCAGTTTTTTAGGGCTGAAAGACTAAAGTTTTCAACAAGAAATCAAAAAATAAATAACAGAAAATCAGCTCATTAAGATTCTGTAAGCTGATTGGCTGCGTCGCTTTCTTTTTGTCTGTTTTTCTTTACGTATCAGAATGAAAAGCTAATACCTGCTAGTACGCTAAAACTTTGGTTGGTATAGCCCGGATACAACGCATATTTCTTAAATCCAAAATTATTGGTGCGTCCCCAAAAACTTAGGTTTTTATTGAATTGATATTCCACGCCGACGTTTAAATCAACAATCGCATCCATTTTAATTACTTCGCTGGTTGTCGTTGGCATGCTGTTGATCAGGTCGCCGGTAGTTGTATGTGTGGTTTCAATCAATGCTTTTCTGGATCCGATGAAGTAAAGGTCGGCAGTAAACTTCAGAGGACCTTCCGGGTTGAAGAAAACAGATGCAGAAGACTCGAATCTTGGTTTTAGCCAAGCCTCTTGCAGCGAGTCGAGCGAATACGAATGATATTTAGCTTCGAGGCGGAAATCAAACTCCTGATTAAGATTATAATTGAGTTCTCCACCGATAGTCAACTGCTTCACCTTATCGTACAATACATCGAACGTATTGTTTTGGTAGGTGACAGCAACGTCTTGATCCGATAGTTCGCTGTTCTCCAGATAATAGAAGTGTTGATTCTTTACACTCGTGTAATTCGCATAAAAATTATAGCCAAACTGTGGTAAGAACTTCCCCTTGACCCCACCAGTTAGAATGTATTGGTACTTCGCGTTTTTGATGTTTTGATCTTGTCGCACGAATGGATTTTCATCAGCAATTGCAGAGTAGTTGTTTGTTTCCAGGTAACCGTCGGTTCCAGCGTACAGGGTGATGACGTCTTCTGCAGGAGCATATTCTATTTTCATATTAGGTGCAATCATATAGTCGGCACCTTCACCTTTTTCAAGTACGGTGTAGCTGTTGATCCCGATCCTGAATTTGAGTACATCAGAGTCGAAAACCGCTGCCGGATTTACTTTTAAAACAGCTAAGTTCCGCTTGTCGGTAGTGCCTTTGTCTGCATAGTAAATGCTGTCGGTCGTACTGTATGTGATTGCAGCATCCAATACACCCTCCATCAGGTCGATGGGAGCAGAAAAGGCCCCATCCCATTTTACAAGATGTTCTTTTTGACCTGTTTTTGTTCCCATGTACTGATAGCCAAGTCCGGTATTGAAATTCAGTTGGGCTCTTGGATTATATTTCTTTGCAAACGACAAGGCAAGTCCCGCTTTCGGGAAAGCTTGTTTTTCATTCCACATCGGGATGTAAATTGCTTTATCGTCATCACTCAATTTGTCTCCGGTGTAGCCGTAGTAACGAAATGATTTTTGTTCGAAGAATAGTTTTGTTTTAAGACTTCCAACCCGAAGCTGACGATTGATGAATAGTTCAGCCAGGTTTTCGTTATCCGGTGCTTTTACTTTATCGTCATTTTCGAGCTTGACTTTCCCATTCGACAGGTGACTTTTTAAATGTAACCCCAATTCTGTCGATCTGCTTGCTTCCGCGTTGTAGAAGAATTCTCCGTATTGACTAAAGTAGTTACCTGCACCCAGTTTCAGGAGGCCTTTGTTTAAAGGATCACCAGGCTCTGGTTTCATGCGGGCAGCTTCAACCGGCTGCATGGTGAACGTGGTAATCATCGGCTGCGTTTTAATTTGATAGTCAAATACAGGTTTGTCGCCCGTGGGGGCTGCAATTTGCGGGCGGTCTTTGATTTTGTATGCGTCCGATATGCTGGGTTTGTACTCTTTTACCACTTCAACTTCTTTGTGCAGTTTTGTACTATCCTGCTGTGCTGACACCGATAGCAAAGTCGCGCTAAGTATTCCAGTCAGTAAAATATGTTTGAAATATGTAGGTTTCATGTTCTTGCTTAAATGTTTC
>QKCF01000392.1 GCA_003246935.1 Sunxiuqinia sp.
TGCCGCCACCAGCAAGACTATAAAAAGTAAATAACGACGCATCTGTTCTTCATTTTGAGGTAGCCCTAAAAATAGACGGCTGAATTGGTAATAACAAGGATTTTGACAAGTGCTAACGAGGAAAATAACAAATAACCATCGACTAGCAAACACCGAATGAAGCTTTAGCCCAAATCCCTCGTTTTTGGATTTCGACACGCCCTCAACTTAATAAAATAAAAGCCGCAACTGTTCATTTGCATCATACTGCAAGCTTGTTTCATGATGCTTTTAAATTTGTGTCACACGTCGAATCATTTGCGTTACGAAACAAGCTTGTTTAATAGTACCTCTTGATGGATTTAAGTTGATACGATGTAGATGCACAACGTAAACAATCATTTGCATGACGCATCGAATCATTTGCAAGACAAAACAAGCCTGTTTTATCATGCAACAAGCTTGCATCGTGGCATAACTGTTCATTTGTGTGATACAACTGAACAGTTTCGAAGTGGAACTGGCTTGTTTTCATTTCCTTCCATTCAGTTGCGTAACAGAAATGAATGAAAGCTTGACGATACCGGCAGATGATGCCATGCCTTTAACCTACTCTGTTTTAGCACATTCTAGCATTACCGATCTATTTTAAAATACTGAAAATAAAAGGCCTTTTTTTTAGTTTGCATAAAACATCTCTCTAGCCAAAACATGAAAGTCAAGTCACAACTGTACTGCTGCTTAGTTCTATTGAATATTGTCGGGCGTTACCTTTGAAAACAATAAACATGCTTTTGGAGGCAAAAGCATTTTAGACTCATTCCTGCTTACAAAACGAAATATTTGTATGTGAGGATTTCGTAACTTGGAAGACGTCTAAAGTTAATTCTAAATTGATTTTTAATTGAGATGCAGGTAAAACGGGATATATGTACTCGTACATATATTCAGACGCTCATTACTACTAAAAACTTAAGCCATGGCTTCGCCAATTTTTTTCGCAATATTAAGCATTCTTTTAATAGCTGTTTCATGGCGAACAATAGGAAATATTCGGAGTCACGGCTTTTATCGCTTCCTGAGTTGGGAATGCATCGCCTGGCTTTTAGCTACCAATTGGTATGTCAATCCTTTTTCTCTTCATCAAATCATTTCATGGGTCCTTCTGATCATATCTGTTTATCTGGTCATACACGGCATAATTCTAATCCGACAAAGAGGAAAACCCGGAAAAGACAGAGCCGACAAGAATCTTTACCAATTTGAAAAAACAACTGCGTTAATCGACAACGGAATCTACAGATATATCAGGCATCCTCTTTATTCCTCCCTGCTGTTTTTAACCTGGGGAATTCTGTTGAAGCATATAACGACTGAATTGTTACTAATTGCCATGCTATCCACCGTCTTTCTTTATTTGACAGCAATTCTTGACGAAAAGGAATGTATTGCCTATTTCGGAGAGCAATACACAGCGTACATGAAACGAACCAAACGGTTCATCCCATTTGTAATTTGACACCACAAAACTCACTTAACAAACCCAATAAACTACCCGAATAAAAAAAATTGCTCTTCCTATCTTCAATCCTGTTGATAACCCGAACCATCATCCCCCTGCACAATCGTTTCCCCGCTGACGAAGTCGATGAAATCGTTACACGCATTCAATTGCCCCAAATCGCTTCCTGCAAAATAAATTTTATCAGCTGGGGGCAGTCCGCAATTCATTACAAAATTCCAAATCTTTTCTGTCTCTACCTAGACAGCTTAACACCGCAAAAAAATGAGAATGTCCATTTACATGACAAATCGAATCATAGCTACCCTTGGTGATCAATACGACGGAACGGGAAAAAGACTGCCGAGATCAAGCATATATTATCCCAGCATGATTCAATAAATTTCCGACCAGTCTCGTATAACGGTTTGTAATTATATCGTAAGACTAAAACCATAAAGGAATAAACGCTTTGACAATACGAAATAGAGGAAAACAAACAAGCGATGATAGGTGGTTCGCGCCAAAGTGGCATCCGATATTTACCGATGCGATCAATGATTTGTGCTATCTGCTAACACGAGGATACAAGGAGACCTCTGCGTTACAAATGGTGGGAAACCGCTATAAGCTACAAAAAAGACAACGACTGGCCCTACGGAGGATAAGCTGCAGCGATCAGGGCATCGCAATAAGAAATAATTCAAGTTGCAAAATCGCCGAATTGGCGGGTAGCTGCGTCGAGATAGATGGATTCAACCTGTTAATATTATTGGAAAGCGCGCTATCAGGTGCGTTCATTTTTAAAGGTCGTGACGGTCTTTTCCGCGACATATCGAGCGTACACGGTTCCTATAAACGGGTAATTCAGACAGAAGATGCCATCCTTTTGGTTGGACATAGTTTAAAAGACCTTAACGTAAAATCAGTCAAGTGGTATTTCGATCGACCGGTATCGAATAGCGGTAGACTAAAAAAACGCTTGTTAGAAATCAGCGAAAAAAACGACTATGGATGGGAAGTGGAACTGCTTTTCAATCCGGATAAGGTGTTAGCCCAAACCGCGAATATTGTAATTTCTTCGGATGGCTGGGTACTTGAACGTGCGCATAAATGGTTCAACTTAGGCGCCTACCTCATCGAAAAACACATTGCAGATGCCAATGTAATCGCGGTCTAAGGAGAAGGCTTTATTTTAGTCTAACCGTAAAAACGACGATTTACCATTAAACAACAACAGCTCCCTGAATACAATGATCCGGGGAGCTGTTGTTTTATTACGAAAAGCTTATCCGAAATATTTTCCGGTAATGCTCTCAATGGTGATCTTGATAATGCCGGTTGCTTTAAGCATGTTCTCCGGGAATTCCTGTCCTGACAACTGCGGAGTGTATTTACCAACAACTTTGTTCAGGGCTTCAATTTTTTCAGCTGTATCCTCAACCATAGTGGCCTTACCAAAAACAATGACACTTTGGTATTTGGTATTCACATCGCAGGCTTTCTCGTCCATAATCAGGCTATCCATTTCCTCAACTTCAAAGCAAACTTTATCATTTGCCTGAATATTGGCGATTTTTTGTCCGCGATTTAATCCGTGAATCAGGATCTCTGTTCCGTTAAAAACAAAGTGTACCGGTGTTACATAAGGAAATCCATCGGCATTTTGGGTAGCCAGGTGGCCCACCCATTGTTTGTTCATCAATGCCTCAACCGCTTCGGTCGAAAGCTGATGTTGTTTCATTCGGGCTTGCATATCAGGGTCTGTTTTTTATTTTTGGTTATTTGTGCTCACACAAACTTAGTTTTACTATCGTATTGTCATCAATTCATGCCTGCCACAAACACAAAAAGAAATAATAAAATAAAATACAGGACCATTTGACATCCAACAGGTCACAAAAACGACAAAAGTTTGATTTTTTTCACTGTCCCCATTAAACGTTCTGCCTCCTTTTGAATCAAAGACACAAACCGGCCGGGAAATTATTCAAACCAATTGATTTAGTTGTTATATCTATTTATCAGTAATTGTATGGAAATCAAAAAAAGTGGAAAGACGAATCGTATAATGCGGGCATTACACCGTGATATCGGTTTTTTTGTTATTGGTTTGGCTGTCATCTACAGTTTAAGCGGGTTAATGCTGGTTTACCGCGACACCGATCTGATGAAAGAAGAGCAGGTGATTGAAAGAACACTGGCACCAAACTTAGCCGCAAACGATTTAGAACGCGAGCTTCATATTCGTGGCTTAAAAATTGAGAAGACTGAAGGCGACTTGATGTATTTCACCAACGGAACCTACAACCAGCAAACCGGCGAAGCTAAATATACCAGCAAGTCACTTCCGGTATGGTTAGAGAAGATGAACCAGCTGCACAAAAGCTCCAGCCGAAACCTCGCTCATTACGGAGCAGTTATTTTTGGCGCGTTGCTGTTCTTTTTGGCTATCTCCTCGTTTTGGATGTTTCGCGCGAGAACCAGTCATTTCAGACGAGGCTTGGTACTGACCGGCATTGGCATACTCGCTGCCGTTGTTTTATTTATCGTATAGATACTCCTTTATTTTTTTTCATAAGTATTAGAACGTGAAGAAAAACGTTTCGGGATTCCCGGAGCGTTTTTCGACGTATATACGGTTAGCGAAACCGAATAGCAGCATCCTTAAAGCTGATGACAAATGCGTTGAACTGCCGGATGAAGTCCTGCCCCAGGTTTCCGTAGAAATCGTCGCCAACACCTGTGTCGTTAATATTAAGCCGAATGTTTTTCAGGCTTGCTTGTTCTCCGGCAATTTGCAATGGCAGTTTTCGAATGATATAACCTTCAAGCGTCATCTCTCCGCCTGCACTGCCCGCAGAAAAAGTCTCCCGTTTGTATTTACGCTCGATTTGTTGTTGATACTTCCGGTAAAAAGGAGGAAACAAGCTTGTATGCGTTGCCCCTGTATCAAAATGAAAGCATAAACGCTCCCCCGCATAATTCACAGCAACAATAGGCATCAAGCCGTCGAGCGCAAAATTTGGATTCGTGTACCGGTGAGGCGATTTGGGCACATACAGGTTATTATCCTTATCGATCTGAATTTCCTCCATTGCTTTAATCACCGGAAAACCGATAATCCCTTCAATATCGTAATCAACCTGCGGGAACGACAAATCTTCATCGTTGAACACCAGTAAGACCACATTCGTCAGCCGAATATCCCCAAACGAAATTTCGGGAGCGACGGCCAGGTCGCTTTTAACTTTTTGCCCGGTTGCTGCAGTCACCTCGAATTCTACGCTTAACAATTTCAATTGTAAGCGCTGGGCAACAGATCGCTGCATAACCGAAAAGTTGGCGCCTGTATCGAAAATCAGTGAAAGACTATCCGCCCCAAACACGGAGTTAATCCGCAACAAGCCCATTTTATCCCGATTCAACTTTCCATGAAAATCGGCTTTGCGAACTATTTCCTGCTTAGGTGCATCCTTCAGGGCTTCCCATATTTTCTGAGAATTACGATACTCATCAACTTCAGTCGAATCCAGAAGATCTCCGTATGTAGCCACGATAAAACGGTTTGCCCTCTCTGCCTGAGCATATTCGAATAAATCGATATGATTCTGTAGCTTAATTGAATAAATCCGTTTCAACCAGTCGGGTGATAACTGCTGAGGCTCAAATTTCAACAAATCAGCGATCAGCTCGTTCGATTTTGCCGGATGATTAAAAACGGTCTCCAAAATGGCATCGAAATACATGGCGTACACTCTAGGCAGTTGCTTGTTCTGCGAGTCGTAAGCATCCTTCAGCGCGAAATAATCTTTCTGATCGACCAATTCCTGTAACTGTAAAATTAGTTGAGCGGGATTGGGCTGCACCTGAGCATTGACCGCGCCGGTTAAGCAAAAGCAGAAAAATAGCTGCCATGTGAATTGTCTCATCGGGTCTCCTTCTATTTGCTACTTGAACCACCAAGATAGCAAAATTGCGCCGCCTCATTCCCTGCAAAGCACAAAAAAAGTGACTACCCTCCGGCAGCCACCCTTTATCTCTAAATGTATGAAAAAAAACCTCGTTGTATCGATTTAATGAATGCGCAACTCGATCCCGAGGTTTACATTAAAACGTTGGTAACGACCATCGCTGGCATCGGTAAAACTCCGGAAATAGGCATTATACCCCGGCGTCAGCGTAAAAGCAAGATTCTCGCTTACATCATACTTAAAGATGGCTTGTAATGAACCACCCGCAATACTTTTCGGATAATAAGTACCCAAAGTCGAAAACTTACTTGACGAACTGTCGCCATCAGTTTTCAGCGTTTTATAGCCAGCTCCCATGGCAAATTCAGTCACTAACCCGGGAGATATAAACATC
>QKCF01000343.1 GCA_003246935.1 Sunxiuqinia sp.
AAACCGACAAAGATTGGTAGGCTTAAAATTAAGTTACCAAGTTGAATTGACGATTTTGCTTTTCACCGTTCTCATCTTTAAATGTTAATTTTGAATTGCAAATAACAACGCATAATGAGTAAAATGATTAAGAGACTCATCCTATTAACCCTACTTGTACTTCCGGCATGGTTTGCCTCAGCCGACAATGTGCGGTTTGAGATGACCGCACCGAACGTGGTTTCAACCGGAGAACAGTTCCGACTTTCATTCACCCTGAACGAACGGGGAACAGACCTCAAACTGCCTGATTTATCGGCATTCGATGTTTTGATGGGGCCATCAACCTCCCAAAGTTCGAGCTTCCAGATGATCAACGGGCAGACAACCCAAACAGTTAGCTTCTCTTACATCTACATTTTGAGAGCGAAAACTGAAGGAACATACACCATCCGCCCGGCATCGATTACCGTAAACGGCAAAGTTTACGATTCGAACGAGTTGCAAATAGAGGTTGTGAAAGGACAAGCGAAATCACAAAGCCAGAGCAGTGGAAGCAACACGCAACAAAGTCAGCAAGATGTACCATCCGCCCAATTAACGAAAGACGATCTGTTTGTAAAGGTTGATCTGGATAAATCGAACGTGTACAAAGGGCAGCAAGCCATTGCTACAGTTAAGATTTATGTGAGCCCGAATGTTCCAATCACCAATTTCGAAGACGTGAAGTTACCTTCATATGAAGGTTTCTGGACTCAGGATATTGAAACTCCCAGCCAAATTACTTTTAACCGAGAGGTTTATAAAGGCAAAATCTATCAGGTTGGCGTTTTAAAGAAAACAATTCTCTTCCCGCAACAAACCGGAAGAATCAAGATTGATCCGTTTGAGATTACCTGCTTGGTTCGTCAGCAAATCAAACGTCAGCGTAGTTTCTTCGACGATTTCTTCGACAACTACCGCACCGTTTCGGCTAAGGTGACCAGCGATCCGGTTTATCTAAGTGTAAAAGACTTACCTACTGCTCCCGAAGGTTTCTACGGTGGCGTTGGACAGTTGAAGTTCTCGGCAGGCATTGACAAAACAGCTGCTAAAACCAACGAAGCAATTACTCTGCGCCTGACTGTTTCGGGAAGTGGTAACCTGCGCCTGATCGAAGCCCCAAAAGTAGATTTCCCGAACGACTTTGAAATTTACGATCCGAAAACAGCCGAAAATATCAAGTCGACCAATAGCGGCTTAACAGGAACGAAAACATTCGAATACCTGATCATCCCTCGTTATGCAGGCGACTACACGATTCCACCGGTCAAGTTCTCAAGCTTTGATCCGGCTACGGGCCAATACAAAACGGAGACTTCATCAGCATTCAACCTAAGTATTGAAAAAGGTAACGACGACCAAAATGCAACCGTTACAAGCTCAATCAACAAGCAGGATGTGCGGTTCATTGGCAAGGACATTCGCTACATTAAGCAAGGACAATATAAATTGCGCAACACCGCACAATCGTTCTATGGCAGCACTGCTTTCTGGTTGTTGTACATTATTTCGACAGTCATGTTCATCGTTGTTGCCATTGTGTACCGTAAAAAGCTGAAGGAAAACGCCAACATCCAGTTAGTAAAAACCAAGAAAGCAAACAAAGTTGCACAGAAACGTCTGAAAGAGGCTGCTGCCCATTTGAAGCAGCACAACTCGGAGCAGTTCTACGAAGCTGTACTGAAAGCTTTCTGGGGCTATTTGAGCGACAAACTAAGTATTCCGGTTGCCAACCTGAACCGCGATAAAGCAATTTCTACCTTAGCGCAAAAAGGTGTTAGCCAGGAACAGATTGAAGAGTTCATCCAAATTATCAATACCTGCGAGTTTGCTCGCTATGCACCAAGTTCGTCGGATGCGGCCTTGGAAGATGTGTACCAAAAGTCGGCTAACCTGATGGGTAAACTGGACAAACAAATCCGTTGAGTAACTGAAAAAATGAAAACGAACATGAAGAAATTCATTCAACTAATAGTTTTACTGACATTGAGCATGTCGGTATTTGCTCAGGATGCTTTACAGGATAAAGCCAACCAGCATTACATTGCCGGCGAGTACGACGATGCGATCTCTGCTTATAACGAGATACTGAACACCAACAAAGTTTCCGCCGAGGTTTACTACAACTTAGGAAATGCTTATTACAAGAATAATCAGTTCACACAGGCAATTTTAAATTACGAGCGTGCCAAGTTGTTAGCTCCCAACGACGAGGATATCCAATTCAACCTGGATTTGGCCAACCAACATGTTGTTGATGCCATAGATCCGCTACCTCATGTCTTCTTTATTCGCTGGTGGAACAACATCACCAACAAGTTCTCGGTTGACCAATGGGCGCGCATCAGCGTGGTTAGTTTCCTCGTGTTTCTGATCTTAGCCGGCTTGTTCTTTTTCACCAGAAACGGAGCAATCAAACGAATATCCTTTTGGGCAGGAATTTTAATCGTAGTAATTTCCATTTTTAGTTTTAACTTTGCCGCCCGACATAAGAAGCGAATTACCGAGCATAACTTTGCGATTATTGTGCAACCCAGTGTTACGGTAAAGAGTTCGCCATCGGAAAGCGGAACCGACTTGTTCTTGATTCACGAAGGATTGAAAGTTGAAATCAGGGATAGTTTAGCAGGCTGGAAGGAAATTCGGTTGTCGGACGGAAACCAGGGATGGTTACCCGAAAACAGTATAGAAAGAATTTAAAACGATGCCGGCCAAACGCCGGTATTTTCTTGCTTTACACCATATTTAAAAACCATTTTAAACGCGAGTTGTTAAAAGACTCATAAATTTAAAAACATGGCTTATAATTTACTTAAAGGTAAAAGAGGGATTATTTTTGGTGCCCTTAACCCCGATTCTATTGCTTGGAAAGTAGCAGAACGTGCGTACGAGGAAGGCGCAACTTTCACACTAACGAATACATCCGTTGCCCTGCGTATGGGTGAAACTGCGCAATTGGCTGAAAAAACAAATTCAACCTTAATTGCTGCAGATGCAACAAACGTTGCTGACCTGGAAAATCTGGTTCAGGAGTCAATGAAAGTTTTAGGCGGAAAAATCGATTTTGTACTGCACTCAATCGGTATGTCTCCTAACGTTCGTAAAGGCCGTCACTACAGTGACCTGGATTACAACTACCTTGAAAAAACGTTGGACATCTCGGCTGTTTCTTTCCACAAAGTAATGCAAGTTTGCCGCAAACTGGACGCAATTAACGAATGGGGTTCTGTTGTAGCATTATCGTATGTTGCTGCTCAACGTACGTTCTACGGCTACAACGACATGGCCGATGCAAAAGCCTTGTTAGAGTCAATCGCTCGTAGCTTTGGTTACATTTACGGCCGCGAACGCAATGTACGCGTCAACACCGTTTCTCAATCACCTACGCAAACAACTGCCGGTGCCGGAGTAAAAGGTATGGACCGTTTGATGGATTTCGGCGAACGTATGTCTCCGCTGGGTAACGCAACAGGTGCAGAATGTGCTGATTACTGTATCACACTGTTCTCTGACCTGACTCGCAAAGTAACGATGCAGAACTTGTTCCACGACGGTGGTTTCTCATCAATGGGTATGAGTATGCGTGCGCTGGAGCAGTATGAAAAAGGGTTGGAATGCGATTGTGATGCCGATACCGACAAAGGCAATTGTAACCACAAATACGACTAATTCAGAATTCATTCTGATAAAATACACGGAAGGTTGTTCTGCATGCAGGGCAACCTTTTTTTTATCTAATTGAATACAAGTATGTGCCAACTTATTCGTGGGGCAGCCCAAACTATTTCTCGCTGCATGCATTTCATTTGTTTTAAGCTCAACCAGAATCGTCTCATGCTCATTTCATTTGTTTTGACCTTAAACCGAATCTGTTTGTGTTCATTTCATCCGTCGGGACCCCAAACAGAATCTGTTTACGTCCAATTCATTTGTTGAAAGCTTAAACAGAATCCATTTGTATTCATTTCATTTGTTGTGAACGCAAAGCGAATCGGTTTGGATCCATTTCATTTGTTGGAAGCTCAAATAGAATCTGTTTGTGTCCATTTCATTTGTCGGAAGCTCCAATCGAATTCGACTAAGCCTTTTCCTGCTCTATTGCTTCAAAAAACGAATATCCTCTTCGTAATCAAATTGAAGGTCTTCGTGCAATTTCGAAACGGTCGTTTCTATTTTGTGCACCTGCCGGGCATACATGTTCCGGATTATTGGACTGGTGCTCATCGGGATTTTCTCCGTCCGCATTTTGCGGCAGAAGTAAATCAGCAGCTCAGCTTCGGTTGATTTAATGCCCGAGTAACGAATGGCCTGCGTGGTATCTTTCAGAATTTTCCGTAAGCTTTTTTTGATCAAATAACCGCTCTTGCGGTTCATGCTTTTAAAGCCGGCATCAATTTCGGCCTTCACGCTTTCAATAAAGCCAGCCTCGTCTTCCGACTCAAACAACAGGTAAGTCAGCAGCTCTTTATTATCCTTTTTGAAGCGGGCCATCCGTAAACAAAGCTCCTGCAGTTGCTGCGGCGGGTAGTTCTTCAGCTCGTCTCGGATTTCTTTGATTGATCGGCTTTCCATACACGAAAGAAACTAAAAAATAAGCGCCCGACAAAGTTATCGGGCGCTACTTCATATCTTATTATTTGCTTCCGAAATTTTACTCAGTTGTGGAATGAGCTTCCATCCCAAACGGAAATTCAGCCGACTCGGTGCGGGCAGCCCACAAAATCTGTTGCATTTCTTCAACCACTTCCGGATACTGATCAGCCAGGTTATGCTCTTCACCCGGATCGTTAGCCAAATCGTACAGTTCATGCGTTTGTTTCTCCGGATCGGAAACATTGTAGGAAACGTATTTCCAATCGCCCTG
>QKCF01000227.1 GCA_003246935.1 Sunxiuqinia sp.
TATTGATGAAGCCCAAGATTTAAATAAAGCTCAAATCCTAGTTATTTCAAAATTGGTATCTCAAGAAACAGAGAGTATTTCAATCATTGCAGATGCCGCCCAGAGAATTTTTAAGAGTGGCTTTACTTGGTCGGAAGTTGGACTTGTATATTTCGGACCAAACGGGACCAGTGATTTCGGACTAAACGGGACCACTAATTTCGGAGCAAACGGGACCGTTTGTTAAAAAATAAATTTGGTAAAATAAGCACTGAATTGGAGTAAAATATTATCATTGAGCATCACAAAAAATGAAGCACAATGGCAAATAAACCAATCAGTATGTTACGAGTAAGAAAAATGTTACAAATGCTGGAGAAAGGTGTCTCGCAGCGAAACATCTGTCAGGAGTTGAAACTGGGCAGAACTACGGTATCGGACTATCTTTCCCGAATAGGTTTAAGTGGAAAAAGTTACGAAACATTATTATTGTTACCCGATAATGAACTTTCATTTGTATTATCGCCCAAGACTTCCGTCCCAACGATTGAAGCAAGAAAAAAGTCTTTCGAAGAACGGCTATCAGGCTACGGGAAGGAGCTAAAGCGCACGGGCGTAACCAGAAAACTATTGTGGGAGGAATATCGTAAAGAAGAACCCCGGGGATATGGTTATACCCAATTCTGTGAACACCTGAGCCGATACCAGGCCTCACAAAAGCTATCGTTCCACAACACCCACATCCCCGGCGAGGTGCTTCAGGTAGATTTTGCCGGCGATTCTCTTTATGTCACACATCAAACTACTAACGAAAAAACTGCATATCCTGTTCTTGTATGTACCTTACCTTATAGTAGTTATACTTTTGTAGAGGTTCTTAGTTCAGCAAAACAAGAACAGTTTTATTGCGCATTAAATCATTGTCTTGCTTATATTGGAGGTGTTCCACAACGTATTCTAAGCGACAATATGAAACAGTATATTATAAAGCCCGACAGATATGAACCAACCTATAACGAAGTAGCCGAACAATGGGCGGTTCATTACAACATGGGATTAAGTGCCACACGAGTTCGCAAACCCAAAGATAAAGCCAATGTCGAACGGCATGTAAATATTGTTTATCAGAGGATTTACGCCCTGATACGCAATGAGGTCTTCTATTCACTCACGGCGCTCAACAACCGTATTTTAGAGTTGTTAGATGATCTGAATCAAAGGATTATGCAAGGCAAAGGTTGGAGTCGCTACGAACATTTTGTAGATCAGGAGAAACCGCTTCTCGGGGCATTACCAGCGAATTTTTTCAATTATAGATACCGGCGTGAGTTTACCGTGAGTTCTACCTATCATGTTCTGATTAATGAGGATAAGCATTACTATAGCGTTCCATATCAATATTTTGGCAAAAAGGTTACCGTTGTTTATGATTACAGTACGGTGGAAATATACCACGGGCTCAATCGTATCGCTACACATGCCAGATCTTACTTGCAAATAGGCTATTCCACATTAGAGGAGCATATGCCGCCAGATCATCTTGCATTTAAAAGGAATAAAGAATATAATGCGGCTTATTTTATTGCTCGGGCACAGAAGATTGGTCCCAACACTTCAATTGTGATTAATAGGATTTTAGAATCTAAATTAGTTATACAACACACCTACAATTCATGCAGTGGATTAATCGGACTAACCAGAAGGTATCCAGAATCACGCATTGAAGCAGCATGCAGAAGGGCCGCAAAATCGCCGGTGGTAAACTATACTATGATTAAAGATATACTGAAATCAAATAGGGATAAAGCTGATCCTGAAGAGCTTCCGGCACCACCAATAGGAACGCATACAAATATAAGAGGATCAGAGAGTTTTGAATAATAAAATCATTTTTAAAAACAAAAAATCATGAACACACACACAACAGTAGAACAACTAAAATCCCTTAAATTGATGGGAATGGCCCAAGTGTACAACTCGGTGCAATCAATGCCTTTGCAGGATAAACCGAGCCTGGAGTTATGTATTGCCCGAATGGCAGAAGCAGAAATGCAATATCGCACGGAAAGTAAAATGAAGTTATACCTCAAACTCAGCAAACTCAGATACAACGCTGTATTAGAGGACATCCACTGCACAACAGATCGCAATTTGAATAAAGAAATGGTATTTTCTTTGGCCGATTGTAACTTTATACGCAGAGCAGAGAATGTACTCATTACCGGTGCAACGGGTTGTGGAAAGAGTTTTCTTGCTTGTGCTCTGGGACGACAAGCCTGCTCAATGGGTTACAGAACATATTATTTTGGAATGAACCGTTTCCTCGAAAAAGTAACACAGGCCAAACTCACAGGAACATACGTCAAGCTCCTTAATCAAATAGAAAAAGCCGATTTAATTATACTCGATGATTTTGGGTTACATCCTATGGATAATAATGCAAGACTCGCTCTTTTACAAATCCTCGAAGATCGATACGAAAGAAAATCTATCATTATCGCTTCTCAACTTCCTGTTAAAAACTGGCATGATTACATCGCCGAACCAACACTCGCCGATGCAATTTTAGACCGACTTACAGGTAATGCACACCGCTTCGAATTAAAAGGTGAATCACTAAGAAAAAAATAAGAATTTAACATTTATATTTGTACTCAATTCTCAGTGCTTTCACTGGTCCTGTTTGCTCCGAAATCAGTGGTCCCGTTTCACCGAAATAAACAGGATGTGGTGGCAGAAACTTTTCGGCTCCGAATAAACATTAGTGGTAGCTTGACAGATGGTGCTTCGAAAGCCCCGCCTTCGGCAAGCCGCCAAACGTTGGCAGCAAAGCTAAGAACCAGAGACACAGCATTTGGAGAAAAATTGTAATTTTGCATAATGAACAGAGAATTTAAAAGAGAAGAACACGTTTATACATCAGATGCCTTTGACGAGATAATCAAAGACACGATTCGTTTTTTTAATGGAACACCAGTTATTAAACTTCCTCCACCAGTTAAATTTCATGGAACAGGCGTTTACGCAATCTATTTTATTGGAAAAGGTAACTTATATGCTGATTTAGCTTTAAAAAATCGGATTGAATTTTCCATGCCAATTTATGTTGGCAAAGCAGTTCCTAGAGGATGGAGACAAGCACGAAATGAAACCCACAGCAGCAATAAAACCTTCGAACTTAACGGGAGATTAAATGAACATACGAGAAGTATTGAACAAGCTGATAATCTAATCATTGAAGATTTCTATTGTCGTTTTATGATATTAGAGGATGCAGCAAGTAGTTTAATCAGCACGGTTGAAGCAGCTTTGATAAGACATTACAAACCAATTTGGAATTCTCAAATTGACGGTTTTGGGAATCATGACCCAGGAAAAGGTAGATATAACCAAGCGAAATCTGAATGGGATGTTTTACATCCAGGTAGACCTTGGGCTGAAAAATGTTCTGGTATTGCTCCCGACATAAATCGAGTAGAGGAAAAAGCCGCAGTATACTTCACAAAGCAAAAATCAAAATGAAATCTTTTGAATTATTTTCTGGTGCAGGTGGATTAGCCGAGGGTTTGAAAATTTCGGGTTTTAATCATGTTGCATTGTTAGAATATAACAGTGACGCTTGTAATACATTAAAAATGAACTTCCCTGACTCAAAAGTGTTTGAGCAGGACGTTAGGAATTTCGATTTTCGGGAAATAGGAGAAGTTGACATAATTGGTGGTGGGCCTCCTTGCCAACCTTTTTCATTGGGAGGAAAAGCCAAAGGGTATGATGACCAAAGAGACATGTTCCCTTATGCAATTAATGGAATTAGGGAACTAACACCCAAAGCGTTTATTTTTGAAAATGTAAAAGGGTTACTAAGACAATCTTTTGCTTCATACTTTAATTACATTATATTACAACTTACCTACCCAGAAGTCAAAATAGAGAAAAATGAAGATTGGAAAAATCATTTGGAAAGACTTGAAAAAATTCATACGGCTGGTTCATTTATTGGTCTAAAATACAATGTCGTTTTCAGATTAATAAATGCTGCAAATTATGGAGTACCCCAAAAGAGAGAAAGGGTTATAATTGTTGGTATTCGAGATGATTTAGGAATTGAATGGTCTTTTCCCAAAGAAACTCATTCAGAAGAAAGATTGCTGTGGGATAAATTTGTAACTGGTGAATACTGGGACAGGAATAATGTATCAAGTAAATTAAAGGAAATTCCTGACACTAACCTTAAAAAGCAAATTGATAAATTAAAATACCAATATGGATTTTTCGCCCCAGATAGCAAACCTTGGGTAACGATTAGAGAAGCTTTGAGAGGACTGCCTGACCCAAAAAATAGCAACTTTCATCATGAACATTTATTTCGTGACGGAGCAAGAGTTTATCCGGGTCATACAGGAAGTTATATTGACGAGCCCTCAAAAACTATAAAAGCGGGAGACCATGGAGTACCCGGTGGTGAAAACATGATTCGGTTTGAATCAGGAGAAGTAAGATACTTAACTATTTTAGAAGCCAAAAGAATTCAAACATTTCCTGACGAATACACAATTACAGGCTCATGGACTGAAGGTATGCGCCAGTTAGGTAATGCAGTTCCGGTCAGATTGGCAAATATAATTGGGAATGAATTGAATAAAAAGCTCAGCCACCAATAAATAGGAATATGAGCGGTCGGCACAGTTTACCCCGACGCGTCGGGGACCCAGCGATTATTCGGTGTTGAACTACATCGAAATGGCTTCTCCGTTGCCTATGCAACTACCGAACAGTTTGGTGTTTTTTGCAACGATAAAACAGATATTTGTTCTTTGACATATTGCAGGTTTTTGTGCTTATTTGGGTCGCAGGCCCAAGCATAACAGGTTTTTTATACTGCCATCCACCT
>QKCF01000021.1 GCA_003246935.1 Sunxiuqinia sp.
TGCTGTTAATCAGGAGTCGATCTCGGAGTCCGTCTTGGACCAAAATCTGAGCCGGATTTTTAACATTATGCAGGAAACTCCTCGCTATAAAGGATATGCCTATTCTTCAAATCCTGATTTGAAAGCTCATGCTGAAGTTACCCGCCAGGCGGCTACTGATGGTATGGTATTGTTGGAAAATAGTAATCAGGTGCTTCCTTTTGCTGCAGATGTAACAAAGGTAGCTGCGTTCGGTAATACCTCGTACGATTTCATTGCAGGTGGTACCGGTAGTGGTGACGTGAACGAAGCTTACACCGTTTCGCTGATGGAAGGATTGCAAAACGGTGGCTACACAACCGATGTTGAATTGAATGAAGTTTATCAGAAATATATTGAGGCAGAGCGTGCCAAAGGCGTGAAAACAGACAACTGGCTGGCAGCTTTGATGCATGGTAAAATTCCTGTTACCGAAATGCCTGTTGCTAAAGCTTTAGCTCAAAAAATGGCGGCAGAGAATGATATCGCATTGATCACAATCGGAAGAAATTCAGGTGAGGGTGGCGATCGTAAACCGGAAGCGGGCGATTTTTACCTGACAGATACTGAAAAGGCGCTGATCAAAGACGTGTCTGAAGCATTCCATGCAAAAGGGAAAAAGGCTATTGTTGTGTTAAACATTGGTGGTGCCATTGAAACAGCTAGCTGGGCAAAGATCCCTGATGCCGTATTATTGGCTTGGCAACCCGGACAGGAAGCCGGTAATTCGGTTGTTGATGTGCTTTCCGGCAAGGTGAATCCTTCAGGAAAACTGGCTGTTTCTTTCCCTGTTTCGTATTCTGATGCTCCTACTTCAAAAACTTTCCCTGGTCACGAAGTGAAATCCGACGAAGTGGACAATGCTGCTGACATGTCCGGTTTCTCCTTTATGAAACGAGTTCCTTGGGAAGTTGTTTATGATGAGGATATCTATGTCGGATATCGCTACTACCAAACATTCAATGTTCCGGTAGCATACGAATTTGGTTACGGATTGTCTTATACTGATTTCGAATACAGCAACTTGCAGTTAAGTACAACAGAGTTCGGCGGAGAACTGACAGCTATGGTTGATGTGAAAAATAATGGTTCTGTTGCCGGCCGTGAGGTTGTTCAGCTTTATGCTTCGGCGCCTCAGGTTAAGCTAGAGAAGCCGGAAGAAGAGTTGGTTGCTTTCGGTAAAACAAAACTGTTGGCACCGGGCGAATCTGAAACATTGAGCTTTACGATTAAAACAGCAGATTTAGCTTCGTTCGACGAAGCTGCCTCAGGCTGGGTTGTTGAAGCTGGAAAATATACCTTGAAAGCAGGAGCCTCTTCTGCAAAGATTCTTGAGACAGCAGAGTTTAATGTTGCTTCCGATATGCAGGCGGGTAGGGTAAGTAATGTGCTTGCACCCGAAGTGCAGATTGAAAAGTTAAGCCGAAAATAGGTTTTTCGTTTGTAAATAGTTCGCAAAGCTCCGCCGCCGGCAACGGTGCGGAGTTTTTTTCTATCTCCAACAGTTGGCTGGAGCGATTATTCTAACCTTAAAACAAACCTGAACATGAAAACGAAACACTACATTTCCCTATTGACAGGAGCCTTACTTTTTGTTTCATGCGGACCAAAGTATGAAATAATAGAGAAGTCGGGCTTTGTATTTGTGGAACAACAGGCTGCTCCGGATCTGGCTTATTCTCAGCATAGTGGTGTAAGGCTTTTAACGATCAATGGTAATGCATTTAAAGATCTTAATCGTAATGGAAAACTGGATGCCTATGAAGATTGGCGTCTGCCGGTTGACGAAAGGGCCAAAGATCTCGCTTCACAAATGACAGTGGAACAAATTGCAGGATTAATGCTTTACAGCGCTCATCAGGCTATCCCTTCCAGAAGCACCGGTTATTATGGTGCTACTTACAATGGAAAGTCGTTCGATGAAAGTGGTGCCTTGCCAAGCGACTTGTCTGATGCGCAACTCAAATTTTTAAAAGATGATAACCTTCGCCATGTGTTGATAACAACCGTAGAAAGCCCCGCAGTCGCGGCACAATGGAATAATAATGCACAGGCCTATGTTGAAGGTTTTGGCTTGGGTATTCCAATTAATACCAGCTCTGATCCTCGCCACAACAGTGATGCAACAGCCGAATACAACGCCGGGGCCGGCGGTGCTATTTCGATGTGGCCAACTACGCTCGGTTTAGCAGCTTCTTTCGATCCGGAGCTGATGCGTCAGTTCGGAGAGGTTGCTGCTGCAGAATATCGCGCGCCACGCTGGAGTCGTTTTGACGGTACTATGGGTGAAGATCCGGATTTGGCGACCGATATGGCTCGTGCCTATGTTGATGGAATGCAAACGTCAACAGGAAGCAATGAAATTGGTGACGGTTGGGGCTATAGCAGCGTCAATGCGATGGTAAAACATTGGCCGGGTGGCGGCCCTGAAGAAGGAGGGCGTGATGCCCATTTCGGCTACGGCGCTTATGCTGTTTATCCCGGGAATAATTTTTTTGCTGACCATTTGAAACCTTTTACTGAGGGAGCTTTCAAACTAAATGGAAAAACATCGAAAGCGGCTGCTGTTATGCCTTATTACACCATTTCGTGGGAGCGTGACTCTGTGAATGGAGAAGAAGTCGGAAACAGCTATAACAAGTTCCTGATTACTGATTTATTGCGCGAGAAATATGGTTTCGATGGCGTGGTTTGTACCGATTGGATGATTACCAAGGATACACACAGTGTCGGTAATTTTGAGGGAAAGTGTTGGGGTGTTGAAAATCTTTCAGAAGCAGAGAGGCATTTCAAAGCTTTAGAGGCCGGAGTTGACCAGTTTGGTGGTAACAATGATATGGGACCGGTAATTGCTGCCTATCAAATGGGAGTAGCCAAATATGGCGAAGAAGCTATGCGTAAGCGATTTGAAGAATCGGCCGTGCGTTTACTTCGCAATATCTTTCGGGTTGGCTTGTTCGAAAATCCATACCTCGATGTTGAGGAAACCAAACAAATTGTCGGCAACCCGGATTATATGAAGGTTGGCTACGAAGCGCAATTGCGTACGGTTGTCATGCTTAAAAACCACAGTCAGGTATTGCCGTTACAGAAACAGTTGAAGGTGTATATTCCCGAGCGTCATGTTCCGTCAACTAGAAATTGGTTTGGCTTTGAGGTACCTGCCCGCGATGAAGTCCCTTTCAATTTGGAGATAGTAAAACGGTATTTCGAAATTGTTAATACATCTGGTGAAGCCGATTTTGCATTGTGTGGCATCCGCAATCCGGATGGCGGCGTTGGTTACGATTCAGCTGAGCTTGAAAAAGGAGGAAATGGTTATGTTCCTATTAGTCTTCAATATGGGAAATATACCGCAACCGATGCTCGCGAAAAAAGTATTGCCGGCGGCAGTCCGTTCGAGGATTTCAACAACCGGACTTATAAAGGCAAAACGATAACCGCAGCAAATCACGCAGATATGGAGATGGTGTTGGATACCAAAAAGTTGATGGGTGAGAAGCCGGTCGTTGTCGTTGTCAAAGTCAACAAACCGATGGTTTTTGCTGAAATTGAACCTGCTTCCGATGCCATTCTGGTGCATATGGGAGTGCAGGATCAGGCGATTATGGATTTGATCTCGGGTGTTTCTGAACCTTCGGCCTTATTACCTTTCCAAATGCCGGCCAATATGAAAACCGTGGAGGAACAATATGAAGATGTTCCCCGCGACATGACTCCTTACTCCGATTCTGACGGAAATAAATATGACTTTGCTTATGGATTAAACTGGCAAGGTGTGATTTCCGACGAACGGGTGAATACGTATCGATAGTAATCCTGATTTAAACATTTTCCCAGGTGAGGCTCCCTTTGGTGCTTCACCCGGGAAATCTTTGCCTAAACCTAAATGAAAAAAAACTACCTAAACCTTTGTCTACTACTTTTTTTATCAGTGACTTGTGCTATGGGGCAAGGACTCTCGTTTGAACTGACAGGGCTTGATGAATCGTGGTATGTGAGTAATGTTTTTGTTGCATCAGTTCCAAGCACTCCCGAGCTGAGTTTTGTGTCTGTTAATCTGTTGTCTGCTGATTATTTGGGAGAGGAAGATGTTCGTCTCTTATCAATGAGTACTGTGGGATATGAAGTGACTAAAGCAGTAAAGCCTGCGATAGGCTTAATATATGCTACCGGGGGAAAACCGCAGGCAACAATTGGTGTTCAAACCGCTTTTGAACGGAATCATATTAGTGGCAGTTTTTCGCCTTCATTTTCGCCTGGAAAAGAAGCGGACTTCAAAATTATTGCCGGCTTGCAAATTCTTGCTGAATTAAAACGAGACCTTTGCTTTATTGTACGTTTGAGAACGTTGTCGGCGGTTTCATTTGACGAGCATAAATTTTCGGCGATGCGTTTTCGACTGGGCTTAAACAGAAAGAACTATGAGCTTGGTCTGGCAGACGATTTCTCTTTGATAGGGACTATTTGCGAGACGATCAATCACATTGGCGTTTATTTGCAATATAAACTTTTGTAGTTTTTGTTGAACCCGTAGGTTAATTTTAAGGTATACAAAATAGATTCTTGAGGTTGCCCGTTTTTGCGAATCTCATTTTTGCTATTATTGTGGTGAAACAGTAAAAGTAGCATGCTGTTTTAAGGATAAAATAGAAAAACCCAGAAATTGTAACCTGTTATGACCTATTGTATTGGTATTAAACTGAAAGCCGGGTTGGTTGCGTTGAGCGACACTCGTATTACATCAGGCCACGAAACAACTTCAGCAAGGAAATATAAAATTTATGAGCAAGGAGATCAACACATCTTTTTGATGACTTCCGGGCTTCGTTCAGTACGTGATAAGACGCTGACTTATTTCCAGGAAAGCTTGAACGATAAGTTGGATAACTTCAATAAGCTTTATGAGGTGGTAAATGCTTTAGGCGATCAAATTAAGCGGGTGGCAGCAGAAGATAAAAGGATGCTGGCTGAAAGTGGTTTGGATTTTAGTATCAATACCATTGTTGGAGGTAAAATGACCGGCGATGACGAGCATAAATTGTTCATGCTGTATCCGCAGGGAAACTGGATCGAGATCGGAGAGGGAACACCTTTCTGTATTATCGGAAACTCCGGTTACGGAACACCGATTCTGCGCCGTACCATTACGCCTGATTCAAGCATTCGTTTTGCGTTGACTGCTGCATTTTTGTCGTTTGATTCAACGCGAGTGTCTGCCAGCGATGTTGGTTATCCGATTGATGTGATGATTTATGAGAAAGATAGTCCGAAAATAAAATTGAAACGATTTGTCGAAGGAGAGTTGCAGTCGATCTCGAAGATGTGGGGTGAAATGCTCACTCAGTCTGTTAACAAGATTCCGGAAGACTGGGTCGACAACATACTTTCAGAACAGTAGAACACTCGCATAAAATGATCAGGCTTCCGTTGACGGGAGCCTTTTTTATTGAAAAAAAGCTACGTCAAACTGAACGGTTCCTTTTACATTTTTCAATGCATCGGGGAGTAGTTCAATAGCCATACAGTTAATGTCGGGGGCCTCAAAAGGCATTTTAATACCAAATTTCCGGCAGAGCTCGTATCCAAAACGCGGGTAATAATGTTCATGTCCAACCAGTACAATTGAAGCATATCCGAGTTCGAGTGCCTTATTTTGCGCGGCAACGATCAACTGACTGCCGATTCTCCGGTGCTGATATTCTGGTAAAACAGAAACTGGCGCTAAAACTAAGGATTTATAAGATTTTCCATCGTCTTCTATCGTTGTTTCCGTCATCAAAATATGTCCTACAATAGTGCCGTCATCTAAATAGGCTACCAATGATAATTCAGGAATGAAAGACGCTGTTTTGCGCAAACGGTCTACTATAAATTGTTCGTTATGCTCACTAATCTCCATCTTCGCAAAAGCAGCCTTTACGATGTCAAAAACAGCTTTGTGGTCGGCTTCAGTCTCTTGTCTGATCTTTACTTTCATTGTTTTGGTTTGAAACATTCACTATAATCTAAGTTCGTAAATTTTTAGCTAATGTTCCAAATTACGACAGGTAATTAGTAGGGCAACTGGCTATTTTACTTTTTGCCCTTTTTCGTCTCCCAAATTTGTTTCAGAGTTTGGTTTGCTTCGGTTCTATAAGTGAACTCGCCTTTCGAAACGCCCAAACGTTGCGAAGAATAAATTCCCGAGTTGCCGCTAAAATAGTAGGCAATAAAGCAGGCAATGGCATAATAGAGGATGTGTTCGCCTCCGAATAATTCGACGCCCATCAAGGTGCAGGCCATTGGTGTGTTGGTGGCTCCTGCAAAAACGGCAATAAAGCCGATTGCAGCAAACAAATCGACCGGATTTCCAGTCAGTGTGGCGACTGTATTACCTAAGGTGGCTCCAATAAAAAACAGCGGGGTAACTTCGCCCCCTTTAAAACCGGTTCCCAAGGTAACTGCGGTAAAAACCAACTTCCAAAACCAACTCATTAAATCAACGCCATCGGCTTTGAAGGCATTTACGAGGCTAACACCGCTGCCATCGGCTGTGGTTACGCCAATCCCCAGGTAATCGCGCGTACCCAGCAAAAACGTCATTCCGATTACGGCTAAACCACCAATCGCCGGAATGAGCAGTTTGTGTTTGATAAATTTGTTGGCGAGGTCTTTAATTTCGTGGGTGAGGTAGGCAAAAGCATTGCCCGCCAGTCCAAAGAAAATCCCGCCAATAATCACGAAGAAGATCAGTTTCAGGTCGAAATGCAAAAATGAAAACGATGACTGAATATGATCGTGAAAGTCTACGTGGTAATGGGTATGGGTAATCCCAAAGGATGAGCAGATAATATCAGCCATGATTGAGGCCGAAAGGGCAGGGAAGAGCGCATCGTATTTAATCTTACCAAATGCCAGTACTTCGAGGGCAAAAATAGCTCCGGCGATCGGTGTTCCGAAAACAGCACCGAAACCGGCTGCCACACCAGCTATAAGTAAGATGCGGGTATCATCTTTCGACAGTTTGAGCATCTTGCCGACAAATGCAGCCATACTACCGCCTATTTGCACGGCTGTACCTTCTCGTCCGGCCGAGCCGCCAAACAAGTGCGTTACTACCGTTGTGATTAAAACAAACGGAGCCATGCGTGCAGGAATACCACCACCGGGTTTATGAATCTCGTCGACAACCAGGTTGTTGCCTGCTTCAGCATTTTTCCCTTTAAAGCGATAAAGGGCAACAATTGCTATCCCTGCAACGGGAAGCAGATACAGCAGCCAGCCCTGTTGCCAGCGGGTTTTGGTGGCCAACTCAAGTAAAAACAAGAAAATTGCAACCAACGTACCGGAAATAGCTGCAACGGGAAGAGTTAACAAAAACCATTTTAATACATATTTCAGAATGTAAAATTGATCCAGATGGCGTTTTATCTTCAGTTGCATAAGCTGATATTTTCAGTATTCTTCGATGTTTTTTTTGATGAATGGTAAAATTACACGAATTATTCGGGTAATTCTTCAAATTGAGTTCGCAAAGCTAATGGAGGCGATGAATTAATACAAACGAAAGAATAGGGAGCGTTTGGTCACGAAAAAGGCGCAAACAATGCTGTCCGCGCCTTCCGTATTTTTTCTCAGTTCGTTCAATCAATCACCCAGATTTTGCATGAAATCAGGGAATCCGCTTTCGGTCCACTCAACCACACGGGCTCTTGTCGCACGATTAGGATCCGACAGTTCGTTGCCTACAATCTCTTTGTAATCGCGGGCATGATAGATCATGATGGTTGTTTCACCGTCTTCGGCAGTGGAGAATGAGTTATGTCCGGGGCCGTATCTTTTCAAGTCGGCATTGGAGTGAAAAACGGGAGCGGGCGACTTGTGCCAGTTTGCAGCATCAAGCAAATCAGTATTTTCGTCAATCCACAACAAGCCAATGCAGTAGTTGTCGTTGGTGGCACTGGCCGAATAGGTCACGAAAATCTTTCCGTTCTTTTTAAGCACTGCAGGACCTTCATTCACATTGTACTTCACTTTTTCCCAGCTGAAGTCCGGTTCGGTAATAACCACTTCAGGACCAATAACCACTTCAGGACCTGTCAGTGTCGTTGGATTTTTCATTTCCGACAAAACCAGCCCCGTACCATGTTGGCCTCCGCGTACGTTTTGTGCCCATATCAGGTAACGTTTGCCGTTATGTTCGAAGGTTGTTGCATCCAGCGAGAACGATTCGCGTTGTGTTTTAATTTGACCTTCTTCTTTCCATTCGCCTTTCATTGGGTCTTCAGAATCGTTCGACAAAACCCACATGCGGATATTCCAGATCTTCTCAGCTTCGCCGGCAGCAAAGTAGATGTACCATTTACCGTCGATGCGGTGTAATTCCGGAGCCCAAATATGGTGTCCCATCACGCCGGTAGCATGTTTGTGCCAAAGCTCTTTTTCCGGCGCATCTTTTAAGCCGTTAATTGTATTGGCCCGGCGTAGTACGATACGGTCGTATTCCGGAACCGAGGCGATTAAATAATAGGTGCCATCGTCGGTTTTATAAACCCACGGATCGGCTCGTTTTTCGGCAAGTGGGTTGTTAAACTGAAGATGTTGCGCAAACGCGATGTTTGCAAAAATGAATGTAAGTGTTGTTAGGGTAATAATTCGTAGTAGCTTCATTGTTATTTTCGATCTTTATTTTCATTGATAAAAGCGAAAGATCCGCAAAGTTCGAGCCAAATATAATAAATGTTAAGGCTCTGAAGCC
>QKCF01000164.1 GCA_003246935.1 Sunxiuqinia sp.
GTCATTCACTTCTTTTTTTACACGAAGTTGGTTGACCAATAACGTGTTGTCGTTAATTTGCTGGCGTCTTACCAAACCTTCGTAGTTGTTGGCATCGTTAGCATTGAAAGGGTTTCCGTTCTTACCAAAGTCGTCTCTCAGACCTTGATTGGCCGTGTGTATTGCCATGAAATTATAACTGAGCTCGTAGTCGTCAAAGGCATAGTTGACATTGGCAGTTGCGAAGTGCAAATATTTTTTCTCGTACTCACTGGTTGTCTGATCCCGGTAAATCGTTCCTGAAGTAGTCGTTTGGCGAGTAACTCCTTCAGTATAGTTAAAGTCGTTAGAGTAGTTGGCGATTACGTAAAAACTTAGCGGATTGTGGTTAGCTCCGACCTCTAAACGTTTACCTCCTGATACGCCAATGCCTTTTCCAATTTGAAGATCCTGCGATGAAGGATCCAATGAATTTTTGAATGCATAGGTCGCTCCACTCGTTGGACTTTCGGTGTTTTGGGCAAAACCGAGGCTGCTTACACCGTCAGGAACCAGGAAATCTGCATCGTATGTATTCGAGTTGGCAGAAGCTGAAATGCCAATGTTCAAATCGGAGCTGCCAACTAATTCTTTCGAATTAATATTGATTTCTGCTCCGCCAACGTCACCTGTCATGTCACCATTAAATACTTTGTTCACATCCACCGATTTGATAATATCGGATCCAAAGAAGTCGAGTGAAATGTTTTTGTATTCCGGGTCTTCCGATGGTACCGGAAATCCGTTCAGACTGGTTGCATTAAAACGGTCACCCAATCCACGGACAAAGACGTTCTTTACTCCTTCTTGTTTTGAAATACCGGATACTTTGGTTACAGCTGCTTCAGCATCACTGGCACCTTTTCTCGAGATCTCCTGTGCTCCGATTGCCTGGGTGGCTAAAACAGAGTTTTTTTGTTCTACCAAAAGCATATTTTCCGATTCACGGTTTGCTTTGGCTACAACCTGTACGCCGCCAATCTCAACAGTCGACTCACCCAAATCGATATCGATTGTTACGGTTTGTCCGGCTTTGATGACGATGTTTGGAAAATTTTTCGTTTCGTAAGAAATGAATGAGCAGCGAACGTTGTACGTTCCAGGGTCGATGTTGGATAACTCGTAGTTTCCGTCGAAATCGGTGGTGATTCCTTTTGTTGTTCCCTCCAGCATAATCGTAGCTCCGACCAGAGGCTCCTTAGTTTTTAGGTCTGTTACCCAACCTTTTAATGTCCCTTTTTGAGCAAATGAAATGATTGAAAAACTCACAAAAAGACATAGCAGTGCTAATCTTCTAATTCCCATAAAATTTGTAAATAATGTGTACATATCTAAAGTCAACTTGCGTCGATTTTAATATCATGCTGCTTTTAGGCCTTTTGCTGTGACCCGTAATTGGTTTGGTTTATCTTGGTTTAGCGGATCAGGTTTTGATGATGTTACATGCGTTTAATCGCGAAGAACACTCTAACCTTTTTCCGCCGCTAAATACGAGCCTTTATGTTGCAGGATGATTACAAATTATTTACTCTTTACTTACATCTAAGTTCGTAAATTGTTGATTGTTAATGTTGTTAATAAAATATTACATAAGCATTAATGAAAAAATCCCGATGAACGTGTTCACCGGGATTTTAATAGTTGTGTTATTTTGACTGAATTATCTTTTCGATAGTGAGAAGAGGAATTCCAATCCTCCTTCGGGGCGGTTGCGAACCGAAATTTCGCCTTTGTGAAGGCCAACAGCATTTTTAACTATAGCCAGTCCCAGGCCGGTTCCGCCGGTTTCCCGGGTGCGTCCTTCATCAATGCGGTAGAAGCGCTCGAAAATGCGGTTTAAATGCTCCTCAGGAACACCTTTGCCTGTGTCCGAATAGCTGAAGTAATGGTACTTCTCATCTTCCAGGTATTGCTTAATCCGGAGTGTTACTTTAGGACCTGCATAGTTAATACTGTTCTCAATGAAATTTTGGAAGATTGATGACAACAAACTATCGTTACCATAAACCGTAACCTGATCTGCGATTTCGATCTCAAGTTTGATTCCTTTCTCCGAAATTCGTGATTCGAGGTTCTCAACTACGTCGTTGATTAGCGGGCGAAGTTTAACTTGTTTGAATTCGAACAGGTCGCCGGCATCTTCAATATTATTCAATAATGAGATGTCATTTAGCAGTTCATTTAACCGCGAGCTTTGCAGGAAGGCACGTTCAATGAAATAGTGCATTTTTTCCTTCGGAACATTTTTGTTGGAAAGCAAAGTCTCCAAATATCCTTTAATCGATGCCAACGGAGTCTTTAATTCGTGGGCAATATTCGATGTTAGTTGTTGTTTCAGCAAGCGGCGCTTTTCAGGGCGGGTAATGAACACAATTCCCTGAACGCGGAAATACATTTCATTTTTTGAAACAGTAATTTGAACTTGCGGAGGGTTTTTCGGGTTGATGGCAATTCCCGGTTTCAGGTGTTCCTCGATTTTTTCTATCAGCGGTTTCAGCTCCGGGATCTCAAAAAGAGATTCGGCAGAGATGGTAGAATGTTCTGAAATCAGGTTGATAAATTGGATAAAGTGGCTGTTTGCCAGAATTTTTTCTTTATCGGTCGTGAAGAACGCAATCCCCTCATGCAATGCGTACAGGTGATTGAACAGTCGCTCTTTCTCAGCACTTAAATCATCCTTAGCTCTTTTTAAGCGGTTATAAATACGGACAATCTGAAGCTGGATGTCACCAAATTCCGAATCCGGGAATTTGTAGTCAGGATCGATGTCTTCTTCTTTCCCTGCACGAACAGCAAAGTCGCGCAATTTGGTGATGAACTCACCAAGGCGTTTAGTTACCAGGTACAGCAAAATCCACATCAGCAGAAATAAGGCAATCATGAAAAAGATGAAAATCCGCGATGCCTTTAGGAAATTCTGAATTTTGATATTGTAAACGGCCGCACAACGGATAAAATAATCGTCGTAGTTGCGGGCATAATAGTAGAAATCGAGGCCGGTTGTTGCCGAATTCCGAATGTTGGCGCCACGTTCGTTGTATAACGCTTTTTGTACTTCAGGACGTTCCAGGTGATTCTCCATATGGACGTAATCTTCAACAAAACTGTCGAATAGTACAACGCCTTTCGGGTCGATCACGGTAACCCTGATTTCGGGATCCGGGATAAAGTAAGCGACAGAGTCCAACTTCTCGTAATCGTGGTTTGTATCTATGTGCTTATGCCTGATGTACAAGTTGGTCATTTGGGCCACATTGTCCAGGGTGTTTTCTAGCTGGCTTGTTCGGTATTCTTTTTCGCGGCTATATTGAAACGTAAGGATGGACAGTGTGAATACTGTAAACGCACTGAAGAAGTAGATAAAAATTCGTTGTTGGTATGTTCGTTGTTTTAGCACGTCGTTTACTTTTTAAGGTTTGTACTCTCGGATTACTTTTCGAAGCAATATCCGTAGCCGGAGCGGCCGATGATCAGGCTTCCGTAATTACCGATTTTCTTTCTCAGGCGAGCAATGTTTACATCCACATTTCGTTCGGTGACAATCACATCATTGCTCCAGATCCGGTCCAGAATATCCTGTCGACTAATAAATTTTCCTTTATTGCGGAGCAGAAGGACAAGAATTTCAAATTCTTTACGTGTCAGGCCCACTGTTTCGTCGTTAATATTAACTGTTTTGCGGTCAATGTCAACAAGCATGTCGTCATGCTCCAATGTCGTTGTGGGTTGCTCAGTTGCACGTCCTCTTTTCAGAACTGCACGAATACGTACGATTACTTCTTTAATTGAGAAGGGTTTTACGATATAATCGTCGCCGCCTACGTTGAAGCCGGTCAGCAGATCGTTTTCTGATGTTTTCGCGGTCAGAAAGATAATCGGAACGTCCAAATGCTGCTCTTTGCGAACAAGATCGGCCATTTTGTAACCCGACATGCCGCCCATCATCACATCCAGCAGGATGAGGTGATAAGTTTCGAGGGGTTTGGTTAAGGCTTCTTCAGCAGAAGCAGCTACATCAACGTCGAATCCTTCGCTCGAAAGGTTAAACTGGAGGATTTCTCTTAAATCCTGTTCGTCGTCAACGATTAATATTTTGGGTGTAAAGTCCATTTTAGTCGTCTAATTTGTTATGTCTTACGTCTTTCCCTTCGATGGAGTAAATGGCTGCTTCGGCAATGTTTGTTGCATAATCCCCGATTCGTTCGAGGTTGCTCATCATTTCTTTTATGGTGATAGTACTAATGAGTAGACTTTTGTTGGCTTCCTCAGTTTTAGCTTTTTTAACCAATTTTTTCATCAACTTACCATTGATTTCATCCATGATATCGTCATTCTTGATGGTCCAAATAGCTGATTCAAGGTCGTTGTTCGAAAATGCGGTTAATGATGTACGGACCATTTTCACACTAAGGATTGCTGTATTTGAGAAAACCTCGTGAAAGGCTTCATAAAGCTCTTTGGTTTTAATCTTTTTGATGAAGTTTGAAACGTTAATAACCCGGTCTCCGATTCGTTCTAAATTAATCAGGATACGATAGCACGACATCAGTTTCCGAAGTTCTGACGCAACCGGTTTTTGCAGAACGATAGTATTAACAATTTTATCGCTTAGTTTGACTTCCATTTTGTCAATCAACTCCTCGTTTTTTGCAAGGAAACTCAGTACTTCATCAGAAACACTTAACTCACCGGACGTGATAAAGTGTTCCATGTAGTCCAGTTGCTCCAAAACCGTATTGGCCAATTTTTCAAAATCATCTAATATGCCTTGAATAGCCTCATCTTTTTTGATGGTCATATCTTTTACTTTTTAAGTTAAGTGTGTCGTTAAATTATCCGAATTTACCAGTCAGGTATTGTTCTGTTCTCGGATCTTTTGGATTGGTGAACATATTCTTTGTTTTGCCGTACTCCACCAACTCTCCAAGATACATAAATAAAGAGTAATCCGAAATACGGGCTGCCTGGGTCATGTTGTGGGTAACCAGGATGATGGTGTAGTTCTCTTTCAGCTTAACCAGCAAGTCTTCAACTTTCGAAGTTGCAATTGGGTCGAGTGCTGAAGTCGGCTCATCCATCAAGATAATCTCCGGCCCGAAAGCTAAAGCACGGGCAATGCATAAACGCTGTTGTTGTCCTCCTGAAAGGAATGTTCCTTTTTTATGTAAAGTGTCTTTTACTTCGTCCCAAAGGGCTACATCTCGTAATGAGCGCTCAACAACCTCGTCCTTTTCGCTTTTCTTCAGGCGAATACCGTTCAGTTTGTAACCGGCAATCACATTCTCGTAAATACTCATGGTTGGGAAGGGGTTGGGGCGTTGAAACACCATACCCATTTGTCGGCGCAGCTTGATGGCCGGAACGTCGTAAATGTTTTCGTCGTGAATCAACACTTTGCCTTCGGTGCGAATATTGTCGTATAGTTCGTGCATGCGGTTGAGGGCGCGTAAAAGCGTACTTTTACCGCATCCCGAAGGACCCATAATCGCTGTTACTGTATTCTTTTTGATATCAACCGATACGTTCTTTACGGCTTTGTTTTTGTCGTAGTAGACGCACAGGTCCTGAATGCTCAGTGCGGGATCTTTTATTTCAGCAATTGTATGTTGTATCATTTCTTTTTAGTTCTGTTTATTTTGTCTTCTTCGCAATTTGTTTTGAAATTACATTCAAAATCAACACAATGGCCATCAGCATCAGTGATGAGCTCCAAATCAGGTCGATCATGTTTGGATCGTTATAAAATTCCCAGATCAGGAGAGGAACAGCACTTGTTGGTTTGGTGATGTCCAGGTTGATCATGGAAGAGCCTAACGCTGTCAACATTAATGGGGCTGTTTCTCCCAAAACGCGGGATATGCCGAGTAAGATACCAGTAAACATACCACTGAATCCGGTTGGGATCAATACCCGCAGAATAACTTTATGATAGGGTGTTCCGAGAGCCAAAGCGGCTTCCTTCAATGTGTTCGGAATCATCTTTAATGTTTCTTCAGTTGAACGCACAATCATTGGCAGCATCATAATAGCCAGCGAAACAGCACCGGCCAGCGCTGAGTAACCATTCGTAACATGCTTAACAACCCAAAGGTAGCTGATCAAACCCAATACAATGGATGGTACACCTTGCATCACGTCGGATAAACTGCGAGTGAAGTTTGCCAGGCGTTTGCCCGGGTTTTCGTAGAGGTAAATACCGATGATAATTCCGATTGGGATGGCGATTAGTGATGCCAGGGTTACCATGACGAGCGTTCCGACGATACCGTTAGCAATACCGCCAGGTATTCGTTCTCCGTTAGCAAGCGCAGTCATTGCCGAGTAAGTGTCGGGTGTATTTTGAATCAGGAATTCCAGGCTGATTTGTCTGTAGCCTTTGGCGATGAGTTTGCCAATGATTAAGACGATTGGAGAAATGGTGATTAGTGAAAGCAAGATAACCATTCCAAGAACCAGCTTGTCTTTTAATTGACGGCCTTTCGAAGTATCCTGAAGTCGTATATTTTCTGTTGTATTCACGTTCCTGGCTTTTATTGCATCTTTTTAATAATCAGTTTCCCGACTGCGTTTACGATTGCAGTGATAACAAATAGCAGAAGGCCAATCGCAATCAGTGAGCTTAGTTTGAGCCCATCGGCCTCCCCGAACTGGTTGGCGATAACACTGGCCATCGAGTTTCCGGTTCCAAAAAGGCTGTCGGGTACTTTGTTGGAGTTACCGATCAACATGGTAACAGCCATGGTTTCGCCCAATGCACGACCGAATGATAAAATGTATCCGGCAATAATTCCGGAGTTTGCATTCGGGATCGTAACTGTTTGAATCACTTCCAGGCGGGTTGCCCCCAGTGAATAAGCAGCTTCTTTGAGGTCGTTGGGGACCATGGCAATAATTTCGTTACTCAGCGATGTGGCGTAAGGGATAATCATGATGGCCAGAATAATACTGGCTGTAAATACGCCAAATCCCTGGCTGCCGATTCCTAAGTCAATCATGATTGGGCGCAACACG
>QKCF01000116.1 GCA_003246935.1 Sunxiuqinia sp.
TCCAACAGTATTTGAACCAGATTATCACTCTTTTCAATATTGAAATCAGACTCATCCTGTGGGTTTAATCCCCGTACAGTGCGAAACAATCCCTCACTTTGCCCGATTACAGCTTCCATCATCTGTGGATTATCACATTTCACCTGAATATTAAAATTCATTTGCGGCCGTGAAAAATAAGCTCTCACAACCGAGTACGGTAGTAAACAGACTGCGTCGCCAACACCACCAAAGCCTCCACCTTTTGCCGAAAGAGTCCCAACAACCAAATACCTGCCTCCACCAACTCTAATCTCTTTTCCAACCGGGTTCTCACCTTTCTCAAACAAACGATTCACCAGTCCATCCCCAATTAAAGCAACGTTCAACCCGGACTCTAAGTCCTGAGATGAGATATTTCGGCCACTCGCGATCTCCATTCCGGAAGTGTAAATGTAATTTTCATCAACGCCTCTCACCGAAACATTCGGATTTGTTTTCTTACTCCCAAATTTCACAGTAGCCGTACTACTCCCATTAACTGAGATTGAAGCCATCGCAGGGAAATCAAACCTACATTTAAACTCCTTTGCCTGGTAATAATTAATGTAGCTGTGATTTTTCGTTCTTATTCGACTATGTCCAATCTGCATCTGCATTCCGCGAGAACTAATCGTAAACGTATTAGCTCCCATAAAAGTAAATTCCTTCGTAATCGAAGTCTTAATGGAATCGATCGCAGTAAGGATTCCGACCAAAGCAGTGATGCCTACCGCAATAATCAACACTGTCAGAACTGTCCGTAACAAATTTGCCCGTATTGAGTGTAATGCTATGCGGATATTTTCAGCAATAAGAGTACTTGATCGCATAAAAGAAAAACTTTCTGTTAAGTTTGAAAATTATTCTGAGTCAACCAAGAATCGGGTTGATATTCGAATATATCACGTGCTACTTTTCCTAAAAATTCAGACTTTGGGATACCGAAAAAATCGAACATAAACATCTCCAACTAACACAAATCGTCGATACAAACAGCTGCTTGTTCATAAAAGAAAAACAACTAACAATCAGAAAGACTGTACATTATACCGCACCCCAACTCAGTTAATGTTTTTTAACATTTATTACCTAACCTTTTTCAAAACCTAACCGTTTAAGAAACCTGTGTGCAAAACCGAAAGAGAAATTCGCAAAATTCTTTCAATTTAAAAACAGAACAAAAATGGTTTATCAGTTTAAAGTAACTTCAACTGAGGTATCAGATTTCCGCCTCGTCATTGAGGTAGATGGTATTCATACTTTTGCTGAATTAAACGACTGCATACAGGAATCTTGTGGGTTTAATCCGGATCAGCTGGCGTCTTTTTTCATTAGAGGGGTCCACTGCGGAAAACAAATCGAAATCTCTCAACTCGATACAGGGTTTAACGAACTGAATAGTCTTTGTATGACACGAACGCCTATTCAGTCGATTATTAATAAGAAAGATCAAAAGATGCTTTACGTCTTTGATTTTTTCAATGACAGATTATTCTATGTTGAATTAACGCAAATTCTTATGGGAAAAACTCGATTAGAACCTTTCGTTACCGACAAAAACGGCAACGCACCGTCTCAATTACTTGAAGACGAAGTAATGGGACAGGATTCAGAAGTCAAGAAGAAAGAGGAGGAATGCACTGATTATGGTGATCTGGATGATTACAATGAAATTTTCGGAGAAATAGAAGACTTGACAGGAGGGGTTTAACCCTCCTTTTTTTTGCTAAAAAGCTATAACTTTGCGCTCCAATCAATTTTGAATGAGGAAAACATTAATTGTAGTTTTAGGTCCGACGGGTATTGGAAAAAGTGATTTGTCCATCCAAATTGCTCAACATTTTCATACTGAAATTATCTCAGCCGATTCACGTCAGATATACAAGGAATTGGAAATAGGAACAGCCGTCCCTCCTACTGAAGATCTCGCCAAAGTAAAACACCACCTGATCCATCATCGATCAATTCACGATTACTATAGCGCCGCAGTATTTGAAAAAGAAGCGCTTCAGGTTATTGAAGATCACTTCAAGGCTAAAGACACGCTTGTGATGACCGGCGGCTCTATGATGTACATAGACGCCCTTTGTAATGGAATTGATGATATCCCTGACGCGGATCAGAAAATACGGACGCAACTTTTTGAAGAATATAAAGAGAAGGGGCTGGACCATATACGTCTCCAACTAAAACAACTAGATCCGATATACTACGATCAGGTTGATCTGAAAAACCCCAAACGGATACTTCATGCTTTAGAGATTTGCCTCACATCCGGTAAAACCTACTCTTCGATGCGTACGGCAAAGACCATACAAAGGCCATTTCGGATCATCAAAATCGGATTAAATAAAGACCGCGAGGAATTGTACGAGCGCATTAACCTCCGTGTTGATAAAATGCTTGAGATGGGACTGGAAGCCGAAGCTCGTGCGGTTTTCGACTATCATCATTTAAACTCACTAAACACAGTTGGCTACAAAGAATTGTTTGCTTATTTTAAAGGTGAAATAACTCGTGAACAGGCAATAGAATTAATCAAGCGGAATTCGCGCAGGTATGCCAAGAAACAACTAAGCTGGTTTCGACGCGATCGTGAAATTAATTGGTTTGAGCCTGAGCAGAGGAACGAAATCATAAACCTGATAGAAGAGCGCTTAAAACAAGATGAGCAACAAACAACTTAAGCATTTTAACATTCGGGTGTACGGTCTATTTTTACAAAATGGCTCCGTACTAGTATCAGACGAATATCAATTGGATACCCGAATGACGAAATTTCCCGGAGGAGGACTTGAGTTTGGAGAGGGAACCATTGATTGCCTTAAACGAGAAATGCGGGAAGAATGCAACCAGGAAATCTCCAACATCCACCATTTCTATACAACCGATTTCTTTCAACAGGCCATCTACTTCAACGATCACCAGTTGATCAGCATTTATTACACTGCTAAATTGTCAGCTCCTTTGAATTTCAACATCAGTACAAAAGCATTTGATTTCGAGGAGAACAAAAACGGCAATCAATCGTTTCGATGGCAACCAATAGCCACAATCAGGGAAAATGATTTTACTTTTCCGATTGACAAACATGTTGCAAATTTACTGAAGCAAAATTTTCAAAAATGACTGAACCCAAAACCATCAAAATAATCGGACCGGCTTATCCTTATCGGGGAGGATTGGCAAATTACAATGAACGCCTAGCGCGAGAGTTCTTAGCGCACGGACATCAGGTTTCTATTGAAACGTTCACCTTGCAATATCCAAACATTCTTTTCCCCGGGAAATCGCAATACGTAGACGGTCCTGCTCCTAAAAATTTGGACATTACCAGGACAGTTAATTCTGTTAATCCTATAAATTGGACCGCTGTTGGTTCCCGTATAAAGAAAGAAAAGCCGGATATTTTGATGATTCGCTATTGGTTACCATTTATGGCTCCGGCATTAGGAACCATATGCCGAATTGTCCGTTCGAACAAACACACAAAAGTTATTTGTTTGGCAGATAACATCATTCCTCATGAAAAAAGACCGGGAGACCAACTACTTACCAGCTATTTCATGAATAGCATTGATGGAATGGTAGCCATGTCACAGTCGGTTTTGGATGACATCGACCAGTTCAATAAAGATCTTCCAAGAGCCTTATGTCCTCACCCATTGTACGATAATTTCGGGCCAAAAACCGACACAGAAGAAGCCAAGAGCCTTTTAGGCTTAGATCAGGACACAAACTACCTGCTGTTTTTTGGGTTCATCCGCGAGTATAAGGGATTGGATTTGTTACTTGAAGCATTTGCAGACGAGCGCCTAAAACAATTCCCTGTCAAATTAATTATAGCCGGCGAGTTCTACACCAAGCCCGAGCCATATTTGGAGATGATGCGGAAACTGCAACTAACAGATCGGATTGTTCTTCGTACTGATTTCATTCCTGAAAAACATGTTACACGCTACTTCGGAGCCTGCGACATGGTTGTGCAACCTTACAAAAGCGCCACCCAAAGTGGTGTAACCCAAATCGGTTATCACTTCGAGAAACCAATGCTTGTCACAAATGTTGGCGGACTCCCGGAAATTATCCCGGACCAAGTGATTGGATACGTAACCGAACCCAACGCTTTATCGATAGCTGATGCTTTGGTAAACTTCTACCAAAATAAACGTAAAAATGAGTTCGAGGCGAACATTCGCGAGGAAAAGAAAAAATTCTCGTGGGAAAACATGGAAGCTGCTTTTATGAAAGTTGATCAAATGATCAAACGCTAATTAATCGTACAAACTGTAGCTTTCCCTGTTGAACAAAAACTCAGCCTTTAGTTTTTTATAGTGTATTAAAGATTAGTGAATTTTCACCTCGAAGCAAATAAGCAACGCACAGCGTAGTACGTATTAATATATATTTACTTTTTCGAACCTTTTTTTGAGGAAATAATTTTATGGAGGAAGGGATTAGCAAATTACAAACCAAAGCAGATCAGCGCTTAATCGCTGATTATTACGACGACCTTTGCCGATCGTTCGAAAACCGAATATCGGAAGATGGTCGTGAACGTATACGCAAAGCATTCGAATTTGCTAATGAAGCTCATGCGGGAGTAAAACGCAAATCGGGAGAACCGTATATTATTCACCCAATAGCCGTTGCCAATATTGTTTCGAGTGAAATCGGCCTTGGTGCAACATCAATTATCGCGGCAATCCTGCATGATGTAGTTGAAGATACCGACTACACGCTAACAGACATGGAAAACCTGTTCGGCGCCAAAGTTGCACGTATCGTGGATGGGCTAACCAAGCTGTCAGACGAGATGACTGCTCAGCACGATTCAAAACAAGCGATCAACTTCCGCAAAATGCTGATGACGCTTTCGGATGATGTTCGGGTCATCCTCATCAAATTGGCTGACCGACTCCATAACATGCGTACGCTGGAAAGTATGGCTCCGCACAAGCAATTGAAAATCGCTTCCGAAACGCTTTATATATTTGCCCCACTGGCTCACCGCTTAGGTTTGTACGCAATCAAGACCGAGCTTGAAGATTTAAGCTTAAAATATAAACAACCTGAGACATACAACTTAATTAAATTCAGGTTACACAGCCAAAAGGAACGACGCGATTACCTCGTCAATCAGTTCATTACGCCGATTCAAGCAGAATTGGCCAAAGAAGGCATTGATTTTACCATTTCCGGACGGTTAAAATCAATCTACTCCATTTGGAATAAAATGCAAACCAAGGGAGTTTCATTTGATGAAATCTATGATCTGCTGGCTATTCGGATTGTATTTAAGCCGAAAGACAAAATATCGGAAAAACGACAATGCTTCGATATCCTGTCATTGATCACAGATATCTACAAACCGAAACCTGATCGAATTCGCGACTGGATCACCATGACAAAAGCGAACGGTTACGAAGCGTTGCACGTTACCGTAATGGGACCGGCCGGGAAGTGGGTTGAAGTACAAATAAGAACAGAGCGAATGGACGCCATTGCCGAACGCGGCTTTGCTGCCCATTACAAATACAAAGGCGATGGCTCGGCAGAAACCGAACTTGACCGATGGTTGGAAAAAATTCGTGAAATGCTCCAGAACCCTGAATCTGACGCACTCGAATTTTTAGATGAATTTAAAATGAACCTATATTCATCGGAAATTGTCATTTTCACTCCAAAAGGAAAGATGGTGACGATGCCCAAGGGTTCAACAATTATCGACTTTGCCTACGAAATTCACACGGATTTGGGCAACCGATGCATCGGTGCAAAAATCAACCACAAATTGATGCCTGTCAGTCATGTACTATCAAGTGGCGACCAAGTTGAAATTCTGACCTCAAAAACCCAGCGACCGGATATTGAATGGCTCAAATTCATTACTACGGCAAAAGCGAAAGCAAAAATCAAACAAGCCTTCAAACTGGATAAACGCCAGCACCTGGAACAAGGACGGGAGATTATTGAGGAAAAACTGAAAACATATAACATCAAGCCAACCTCGGACACGCTGAAAAAAATAACAGCTTACTACAACCTGTCCAACAAGGATCAGTTATACGCACAAGTCGGAATGGGGTTCATCGATTTCAACGATATTGAAAACATTCTAAAATCACGCCGACAGAATAAACTCGCAAAATATTGGAAACTCTCGTTCGGGAAAAAAGAGACTGAGGAAGAGTTGGACTTCGACCTTCCTCAAAAACCAATCGATAAGAAAAGTACTTTCATTTTAAAGGAAGACCCGGAGGAAGCAAACTATACACTGGCAAAGTGCTGCCAACCAATTCCTGGAGATAACGTACTAGGCTATCTGACTTCATCGAACCACGTTGTAATTCATAAACGAAACTGTCCGGTTGCCACCAAATTAATGAGTCAGCATGGCGATCGGATCATCACCGCTGAATGGACAAAATTCAAAATACGGTCATACTTAACACGACTCAAATTAAACGGATTCGACCGTGTTGGAATAGTGAGCGAAATCACCAACATTATTTCGAAACTTAACAACATCAACATGCGAACTGTTATGTTTGACACGCACGATGGAATTTTTGAAGGTGAACTGTTTCTATACATCCATAACGTTGAAGATCTGAACAAACTGATTGCTCGACTCATGAAAATCAAAGGAGTAGACAACATCGAACGCATGGAAAGAATCGAGGATTAATTTTTATTTAGTCTAAACTATTTTAAAATTTTTCCTATTTTTGGGCATTATTTAAAATTGGATTGAATATGAATAGCCCCCGTACGCGAGAGACTGTAAAGAACATGTTCACGGAATATTTAGAGAAAAACGGGCATCGTAAAACACCGGAACGTTTTGCTATTCTGGAAGAAATTTATTCACGTGATGGTCACTTCGATATCGAATCGTTGTATATCTCGATGAAAAACAAGAACTATAGGGTAAGCCGGGCTACACTTTACAACACAATCGACTTATTACTTGAATGTAAACTCGTAGTTAAGCACCAATTCGGAAAAAATATTGCGCAATTTGAACGTGCTTTTGCAACGCTGCAACATGATCACCTGATTGACACCAATACAGGAACTGTCCACGAATTTTACGATCCGCGTATTCGTGAAATTATTGAAGAAGCTTGCTTAAAACACAACTTCAGATTGTCGCATCACACGCTCTATATTTACGGCGAACAAATTAATAAATAGAAGCTTGTAAACTCATTATAAATTAGAATCCTCGATACAGATCAGAGGATTTTTTTTCGCCTCGAGCCAAAATAATTTGTAATTTTAGCAGCCAAATAAAAATCAGTCTGGCACCGTGGAATTTTAGCCCCTCATACAACCGGCTAGCTTCCGCGGTTTAATATGTCTGCGAATTTGTAAAACTCTGATAATGAAAGTAGATGTCATTTTAGGTCTCCAGTGGGGAGACGAAGGAAAGGGAAAAATTGTTGATGTCTTGACCCCGAAATACGACGCAATTTCCCGCTTTCAAGGTGGTCCAAACGCCGGCCACACTCTGGAAATTGGTAATTTAAAGCACGTTCTTCACACCATCCCCTCCGGAATTTTTCACGAAAATAAAGCCAACATCATCGGGAATGGTGTTGTGTTAGATCCGATTATCTTCAAAAAGGAAATCGAAGGTATTTTGAAACTTGGAATCGACTTACACAAAAATCTCTATATCTCTAAAAAAGCACATCTGATCATGCCAACCCATAAGTTATTGGATGCAGCGTCAGAAGCGGCTAAGGGAGACACAAAAATTGGATCAACACTAAAAGGAATTGGACCAACTTATAAGGATAAAATTGGTCGCGACGGCCTTCGTGTTGGTGATCTGGTTGAAAATTTCGAAGAAAAATACAACAACCGTATTGCAGCCCACAAAGAGCTATTGGAAAAGTTCTACAATTTCGACTACAAAGAATTGTTGGAACAGTGGGAGAAAGAATGGATGGAAGGAGTTGAAATCCTGAAATCGTTCACCTTGGTTGACAGCGAGCACATGATTAACGATCTGATCAAAGATGAAAAATCAGTTTTGGCTGAAGGAGCTCAAGGAACATTGCTTGATATCGATTTTGGTTCATACCCGTTCGTTACTTCTTCGAACACAATCTGTGCAGGCGCATGTACCGGATTAGGGCTTGCACCTCAGAAAATTGGTGAAGTATTCGGCATCTTCAAAGCATACTGCACCCGCGTTGGTATGGGGCCATTCCCAACCGAGCTATTTGATGAGACAGGCCAAAAATTGCGCGACGCTGGCCATGAATACGGTTCTACAACGGGCCGACCAAGACGTTGCGGATGGCTTGACTTGGTTGCATTGAACTATTCAATCATGATTAACGGTGCAACAGAACTTTTCATGATGAAGGCAGATGTTTTGGACGACTTTGATATCATCAAAGTTTGTACTGGCTACGAAATCAACGGAGAAGTAACCGACAAGTTCCCTTATGAATTAAACGACGATGTAAAACCGGTGTATGTTGAATTACCGGGATGGAAAACAGACTTAACGAAACTCACACACGAAAATGAGTTTCCTGAAGAGTTTAACAACTACATCAGTTTCATCGAGGAAGTAACTGGGTTACCAATTACAATTGCATCTGTCGGGCCTAATCGTGCACAAACGATCATTTTGGAGAAATAAAACCAAAAACAGACTTATACTTGAAAAGAGCCTCTACAGGGCTCTTTTTTGTTGCAATTTTATCGAAAATACTTGCCCTAGCTCGTGTTTTCATTAACTTTAAGCTCGCAGGACGTGGAAAAAAGCACTCTTCTCATCGCAATTCGAACTATAGTGCGCTTATAAATATTCGAATCCGTAAATTCAAAGTTTACTTATTGTTGCGTTGTGATAAGGGGCATTTGCAATTTTCGGTTAAACTCATTGTTATACCGAATAGGCATTTTTAACATATGAAAGAAGAAAAAGGATTAACACAATGGACATTATTCGCCCAACTCTGTTATTAGACAAAGATGTTTGTTTACAAAATATTGCTACAATGGCACAGAAAGCCAAGGACAAAGGCTTAATCTTCCGCCCGCATTTCAAAACCCACCAATCAGCAGTAATTGGTGACTGGTTTAGAGCCTACGGAGTAACAGCAATCACCGTTTCGTCTGTGAGTATGGCTCAATACTTTGCGCAAAATGGTTGGGACGACATTACCATTGCTTTTCCTGTTAATATTCTTGAAATTGAAGCAATCAACGCTCTCGCAAAAGATGTGAAGTTAAATCTACTGATTGAAAATCTGGAATCAGTCCAGATGCTGACAAAAAAGATCACTCAAAACGTTGGTGTCTTTATCGAGATCGATACCGGCCATAACCGCACAGGGATTGCATCAAACAAGTATTATGGAATCAATGCCATGCTTAAGGTATTACATGCAAATGAAAGATTTGATTTTAAAGGATTCCTTTCGCATACGGGGCATACCTATCAGGCTCAAAGCAAACAAGATATCTACAATCGTCACTTTGATGCCCTGTTAAAAATGAAAGCTTTAAAAAATTACTACAACAAAGATTTTCCAAACCTGATCTTGTCGCTGGGAGACACACCATCGGCATGCTTATGCGAGAATTTTAACGGGATTGATGAAATACGTCCGGGCAACTTTGTATTTTTCGATTTAATGCAATACAAACTCGGGGCATGCGACTTTGAAGATATCGCGCTGCGACTGGTTTGTCCTGTGATTAGCCGGCATGGAAGCCGAAGCGAAGTAATTATATACGGTGGCGCTGCACACATATCAAAAGATTCGATCATAAACCTGGACGGAAAAAGCCTGTATGGGCAGGTTGTCGTTAACAAAAACGGCCATAAAATCCTTCTTGATGAAAGGAATTACCTGTATAAACTAAGTCAGGAGCATGGCGTAATCAGAACAACGATACAAGGGTTCCACAACTTTGAAGTAGGTGATTTAGTCGAAATAATACCGGCTCATAGTTGCCTCACTGCAAACCTAATGGGCGAGTACCTAACAACCGACGGTGAATGGATCCCAATGATGAGCAAAGACTTTCACCGGAGTTCAGCTCAAAAGCCAAGGAATGCTTAATCATGTTCAAAATAAATTTGAAATTCCATAAGGAACGCGAAAAAAATACGCGCGCAAAATTTATGACTTGCACTATCTTTAGCCTATTGAAAAATCAGGAAAATGAGATTGGCTGTAATCGACCTAGGCACTAATACGTGTAATCTACTAATTGCCGACATCAACAACAAAACTTATGAGATCTGCTATCAAGGGAAAGTTGGTGTTAAGCTCGGCAAGGGAGGTATCCACAAAAATCTGCTCACTCAGGAGGCTTTTGACCGAGCTGTTTCGGCACTAAAAGCTCACCAACAAACAATCACACAGGTTGGTGGAGTTGACAAAATTATTGCTATAGCCACATCGGCTGTAAGAGATGCGTCGAACAAGGACACATTTGCACAAACACTTTTGGAAGAAACAGGCATTTCTCTAACTATTATCAGTGGAGAAGAAGAAGCACGACTTATATTCGAAGGTGTAAAGCTGGCTTTTGGCAATCTTCCTAATAATAGTTTGATTCTGGATATCGGCGGAGGCAGCAATGAGTTCATTCAAATACGCGATAATAGTGTTCATTGGAAAGAAAGTTTCCCGCTGGGAATGGCCCGGGTAGTTGAGAACTTTGCCATTAGCGATCCAATCTTGCCAGAAGAAATAGAAGCCATCGAGAGCTGGTTTCTTGTAGGTCTGCAAACGCTTTGGAAAGAATGGAATGGTATTACCCCTGATGGTTTAATTGGCTGTTCCGGAGCATTTGACACACTCGCTGATTTGATTGATAACACCGCGCCGGGAACAAAATTGCGTGTTACTCAAGAAATCAGTATAAATGAGTTTAATATTGTAGCAGAACGGATTATCCATTCAACCAAACGCGTTAGAAAAAAGCTTAATGCCATGGAACCATTGCGGGTTGAAATGATTGTTCCTGCCTTTATTTTCATACGATTAATTCTAAAAGAGTTAAAAATCAACAAAATAACTCAAACCGATTTTGCACTAAGAGAAGGCGTTTTGCGTGAATGGATTAATCATTAATTTTGTTACTAAATCCTGAAAAACAACGAAACATGTCAAAAATACTTGTAATCGACGACGAACGGAGTATCCGTAATACATTAAAAGATATCCTTGAATACGAAAAATACCAAGTTGATGTAGCCGACGATGGAACTGCAGGGCTCGATCTTGTTAAGAAAAACGAATACGATATTGTTTTATGTGACATCAAAATGCCGGGAATGGACGGTATTGAAGTCTTGGAAAAAATCCAGGATGAAGACATCGAAACTCCTATTGTTATGATCTCGGGACACGGAAATATTGACACTGCAGTCGAATCCATAAAAAAAGGAGCTTACGATTTCATTGAAAAACCACTGGATTTGAACAGGCTATTGATTACAATCCGTAATGCAATGGATAAATCAAGTCTGCTCACCGAAACCAAAGTACTGAAAAAGAAAGTCAGTAAAAAATATGAAATGGTTGGTGAGTCGGCAGCCATCAAGAAAATCATTGACATGGCAGACCGTGTTGCTCCAACTGATGCAAGGGTTCTAATCACAGGCTCTAACGGAACCGGAAAAGAGCTTATAGCACGTCGACTACATGAGAAAAGTAATCGCTCTGCTCAACCCTTTGTTGAAGTAAACTGTGCAGCCATTCCATCTGAATTAATTGAAAGCGAACTATTCGGGCATGAGAAAGGCGCATTTACTTCAGCCTTAAAACAACGCAAAGGGAAATTTGAGCAAGCTGATGGTGGCACCCTGTTTCTCGACGAAATTGGAGATATGAGTCTTTCTGCTCAGGCCAAAGTTTTACGGGCTCTGCAGGAAAACATCATCACCCGGGTAGGTGGCGATAAGCCGATAAAAGTTGATGTTCGTGTATTAGCAGCAACCAACAAAAACCTGAGCGAAGAAATTGAAAAAGGGACCTTTCGTGAGGACCTTTACCACCGACTAAGTGTGATTCTGATTAAAGTTCCTGCGCTGAACGAGCGTCCGGAAGATATTCCGCTACTCGCCAACCATTTTATCAATCAAATATGCGGAGAATACGGCATGCCAGTAAAACCAATAGAAACAGAGGCTTTACAAAAGCTTCAGCAAATGCGCTGGACAGGTAATATTCGGGAATTTAGAAACGTAATTGAGCGTTTAATCATCCTTTGCGATAAAAAAATTACCGGGAATGACGTTGATGCATTTGCAGCGCCCTTGAAATAACAAACTTCGTATAAGAATCCATTCAACATACAACGCACAAGCAAGATCAAATCTAATTTTAGCAAAAAATATCTGCATTTTTTCGACCAAAGCAGAACATCTTTCGATTATCGTTGTTTAGTATCACATAAAAGATTGTAGTTCTTTCACAAACGATATTAAAAGGGTAACCTCTGAGTACGGTGAGTTTATTTGTTGTTGTCATGGCGTATTTTTTTAACATTTAACCGGATAATGTCCGGGTGCTGACCGTTATTCAGAGGTTTTTTTATTTATTTAGGTAAGGGCCATTTGGGTAATATATTCTTATTTTTGAATGTCCATGATATTCAAACTAACTAATTAATCCGCCTTCATGCTCAAGAAAACCCTCATCAAACTTCTGTTGGTCTTTCTCACGTCGATCTTATTATTTTTCATTTTCAAACCTGTCTTTTTTGCGCCCAACGAGCTTTTGTTCGGCAAAACCATTGACCCAATCAAGAGTTATTTCAACTTTGGCTACTACCTGAAATACGACGATGGAATTAAGCATGACGGCATCAACTATCCCTACGGGGACCATTTACAATATATCAACTCGCATCCGGGGTTCGCGACTGTACTAAAATTCATCGACAAACACCTTTTCCCGGTAGCAGAAAGTGGCGTTGCTTTCCTTAATCTGGCAATGATTTTAAGTTTCATTCCAGGCATCCTACTACTGTATTTAATCCTGGTTCACTATAAGCTACCCGATTGGTACGCAATAATCAGTGCATTACTGATCGGTTTTCTAACCCCTCAGTTTGATCGAATACACGGCCACTTTGAAATGGTTCATTGGTACTTTATTCCTCTATTTTGGTATCTGCTAATCCTGTTTCGCGAGAACAAAAAGAAAGTGTTATGGGGTCTTCTTCTTGTTTTATCCGGAATTACAGGTGGCTTTATTAGCGCCTATTTTGTAGCTTTCTATGCTATCCTTCTTCTTGCGGTATTACTGTCCGAAATAGGTCTTTCCCGCGATCATTGGAAACTTCGGATCAAAAAAGCCTGGCCACTGCTAATTTTAACGATTATCCCTTTAGTTGTTATAAAAGGAGTTGTCGGCTTAACCGACTGGGTTACAGACCGTCCCTCCAATCCTTATGGCTTTTATGTATACTATGCTACACCCGCAAGTATTTTTTGTCCATCAAACTACCCATTCAAATCGTTATTCCCCACTCACTATCAATGGGAAGGAAGGGCTTTCGTGGGACTTCCTGCGACCATAATAGCAATCATACTATTGGTGTCTTTTATCCTTTCGTTTATAACAAGGAAGAAAACAACAATAAAGATCTTCTTTCAGGAACATCAATTAAAGATATACCTCTTAGCTGGAACATTAATCCTACTCTTCTCGATGTGTTTCCCTTTCAAACGGGGTTTTGGCTTTTTAACAGATCTTCTTCCTCCGCTAAAACAATTCCGAGCCTTGGGAAGATTTTCCTGGATCTTCTTTTATATTTTCAGCATCTACACCGCTTGGGGTATCTATCAAGTTGCATCTGGTTTATGGAGTAAACTGCATCGGTTGTTTGCAGGGATATTAATTGTCACCTACTTCATTTTAACAGGATACGCAAGTATTGCAAACATTAATCGAGGAACCAAAAACCTGTTTCAGAACAATGATAAATTAGAGAAATCGGATCAGGAGTACAAAAGACGTTTCGAGGAAACCGACATTGACTATCACCAATTTCAAGCCATTTTATCGTTACCTTTCTCAAGTACAAACGGAGACAAACTTCTTTTTGAAAACGGTTTAACAGCATTAACTGAAGCTATGAAATGTTCGTACCATACCGGAATACCACTAATTCAAAGCTTCTCCCCCAGGCTCTCTTTTAAACAGTCATTAAGCTCAATTCAGCTTTTAGCTGATCCTGCAATCCGCAAAACCCGTCTCGACGATATGAATGAAAAACCGCTACTACTTTTATGCACAAAACAGCAACTAAGTCCAAATGAAGAAAATCTAAAGAAGCATGCAACCGTTTTCTGGAAAGATCAGTACATCAGTTTGAGCCTCCTTCCGGTTACTGTTTTTAAACAAGAACACGAAAGATGGCTCAACGAAACCCACGATTTTCTGCAACAATTTAATGACACCCAAAAAGTTTGTTCAACAATTCCCAATAGCGATTTCATCTATAAAAATTTTGAGAACTGCCCATCAGAACATTCATTTACAGGCAAAGGCGCGATCTCGAAAAAAAAGGGAGAGCTTGAACTCTTCAATGGAAAGTTACCGCTAGACTCCTGTTTCTTTGAATTATCGTTCTGGCTCTATTTCGACACACGTTGCTACGACATGCCACAAGCCATCCTCGCGACATTGAACCACCAAGATGAAATTGTAAATCAACAAAAACTTAACACCCGACAAGTTCACGATATTTTTGGCGATTGGGTTCGTATTTCAAGCTTCGTGAAACCACAACCAAACTTTCGTTACCGTCTGTTTCTAAAAGGGCAATACCTATTCGCAGACGATCTCTTAATCCGTCCAACTGATTCCCCAATTTTTATCAGATATAAGAAAGGCCTTAGTCTAATGGACAATTACCCTTTTATCGAATGAAAGAATATTAAAACCGAAAGCCATAGATGATAAAAACGCCATTGTTTCGCCTTTCAAAAATTTATCGTTTATATTTGGGTGATTGATTCAAAATAAACAGATGGAGAAAATTGCCATATTCCCCGGATCTTTCGATCCCTTTACTATTGGACACGAAAGTGTAGTCCGCCGTGCTTTACCCATGTTTGATAAAGTGATCATCATGATTGGCTTCAACTCCAATAAAAAATCCTTTTTCCCGTTAGAGAAACGTCTGAAATGGATTGAACAGGTATTTGAAGACCAACCTAAGGTTGAAGTCCGGACTCACGAAGGCCTAACCGTTGACTTTGCAAGATCGGTCAATGCAAACTACATCCTCCGGGGTTTACGAACATCAGCCGATTTCGAATATGAACGTGCTATCGCGCAGATGAATAAAAAGCTTTATTCTCAAATTGAGACTGTCTTTTTGCTTACGATGCCCGAGCACACCCCAATTAATTCCTCTATTGTTCGAGATATTATTCTTCACGGAGGTGATGCCAGTATGTTTATTCCCAAAGGTTTGAATATGGCCGAATTTACATTGAACAATGCGTAGAACATTTGTTTTATTAATTTTGCTTTTTAGCTCTGTGTGGAGTTTTGGGCAAACGCTGCCTACAGTCATAAGTGGCTCGGCACCTGAATATGCTGGCTACAAAATAGACATTCAGAAAGAAGCGGATCCGATAACACACCAAGCGGAGACGATTGGCGTAATTCAGGTGATGCCGGATGGATCATTTTCAACGACTCTAAAGTTACCGAACACCTCTTATTGCTTTGCGATATTCGATCGTTGGCAGGCCGAAATCTACCTGGAACCAAGCAGTAAATACGAAATCGTCCTTCCCCCTTTTCACCCCATGGATGAAGCACAAAAACAAAATCCATTTTTCCAAAAACAAGTTGTAAGCTTGGTTATAAAGAACCCAAACAAACAAGACATCAATAGTTTAATACGGGAATTTGAGAACTCGTATAACCTTCTTGAAAACAAATATTTCAATCAAATTTTCAAAGACAAATCACAAGCTGCAGCTGATTCTTTAATTGCTAATCTAAAGGCTAAGTTCTCAAAAACAGATAATTCTTTTTTTGAAGATTATAAATTTTACCGATTCGCTTCTATCCAATTTGCTGTTAATCAAAATAAGAACAACAAATTCATTCAAAAATATTTGAACCATCCACCCCTCAATTTCAACTTGCCGCCGTTCCTGCTGCTTTTTCAGCAACAGTTTTCAAACTATTTCAACAATGAAAGCAATCAAATTGGAGGAGAGAAATTTAGAACGATTGTAGGAACTGCTGATTTGGCCGGACTTGAAGACTATTTTAAGAAAAACAAGGCTTGGTCGGACGAATTGAGCAGGATGGTCATTCTAAAAGGCATCAACGATGCTTATTACCAACACACCTTTAACCCGGCTACCATGCTGACGTTATTGGACAAAGTTCAGAAAAGTGATTGGCCGGGTAAAGACAAAGAACTAGCGGAGACACTGGCGCAAAAGCTCAAATATCTGACGCCGGGAACAGATGCTCCCAATATCAGTATGACGAATTTTGATGGAAAGAAACTGGATTTAGCTAATTGGAAAGGGAAACTAATTTATCTCCATTTTACGACTATTTCTAATCCAATTTGCCGTCAACAACTCGACGAGCTGGCAAAAATCGCGAAGCAATTCAACGGAGAACTTCAAATAATAAACCTACTGCCCGGAACAAACCTCGCCAAGAAAGATTTGATTTTACAACAAGACTGGGCTGGCATGTTTTGTACGGTAACCGACGAACAAAAAGAAAAATATAAGGTAATGACATTCCCTACCTCGTTCCTAATTGACGAAAACGGGAAATTAATCAATTCGCCTGCATTGAGTCCGTTAGACGGCCTGTCATCCCAATTAGCCGGCTACTTCAAAGAAAAGCAATTGGAGCGATTCCGAAATCAGGCTAAATAATCCAGAAGCAACAGCCTGAGGTTTCCGTAAGTTGAAGCATGTACTTCATCAATCTCTTCGGGGGCAAACCACCGGATTTCAGTAATATCTTCATCAAGCTGCGGCTTACCGTTATCGAGCCCGTTATAGCGCATCTCGAACCAGCTTGTTTCCTTCCAAACCCAATTATTCGGTTCTGCTATAAACGGTGATCGGTAAATGTGAAAAGTAGATGGAATCTTGCGCAAAATTTGCAGATTGTTAATTCCACATTCTTCCTCCACTTCCCTAATAGCTGCCTCTTGCAAATTTTCATCGGCTTCTACTTTCCCCTTTGGCAAATCCCAACGTCCGAAGCGTTTAATAAATAAAATTTTTCCACTTGAATTTCGAACAATGCCTCCTGCTGCAGGAATTCTGTTCATCGACAAAATCAGATTCTCAACTAAATCATTTTCTGCCAAACAATTAAAGACAAGTTCTTCAACATATTTCCGGCTATCAATACCAACAAGAAAGTCAAAAAACGACCCAACACCCTCAATTTCAACATTTTTAACAATGTTACCTGAAAGTAAATTCTTGTTTTCGGGGTTCAGAAGGATAAGGGACTCATTGAAAAAAACTTTGTACATTTGCCGTGTATTCAGATAAAACATTTAACATTATGCAAGACATCCAACTGGAAGTAACTAAAAAGCTCGTACAAATTAACACATCAAACCCATTTACATGGGCTTCAGGCTGGAAAGCTCCGATATATTGCGACAACCGGAAATTGTTGTCTTACCCAGAAGCCAGAACATTAGTTTGTAAAAAATTTGCAGAAATCATCCGCAAAAAATATCCTGAAGTTGAAGTAATTGCCGGTGTTGCTACTGGTGCAATTGCGCACGGGGTACTGGTTGCCGAAGAACTTGGTTTACCATTCATCTATGTTCGCTCGAAACCGAAAGATCACGGTTTGGAAAACCTGATCGAAGGTGACTTGAAAGCAGGACAAAAAGTGGTAATCATCGAAGACTTAGTATCAACTGGTATTAGTAGCTTGAAAGCAGCAGAAGCAATTCAAACTGCCGGTGGTGCTGAAATTCTGGGAATGTTAGCCATTTTCACTTACAACTTCCCGGTTGCCAAAGAAGCTTTCGAAAAAGCAGGTATCGAATTGACAACATTGAGCCGTTACCAAACTTTATTGGAAGTAGCTCTTGAATCAGGAGACATTGAAGAAAGCCAGCTCGAATCGTTGAACAAATGGCGTGAAGACCCGGCAAATTGGGGTAAATAATCCAGACAAAACCCATTTACAATAGCGATCCCCGGCCCCGTCGGGGATTTTTACGTTTTTAGATGTTCATTTATGAACTTGGCGCAATTTTAATCTGTACCACAAAACAATAAAACCAGCATGGCATTGCAGAAATATGTAAGCGATATTAAAGTTATTGAGCAAAACCAGGAGATCGTATATAACTATTTATCCAATTTCGAGAACCTTTCAACGTACATAAACGACGGCTTACTCGCCAAAATGAACGAATCAGTTCCCCAAATAAAAGTGTCGGACTTTGAATCAGATGCAGACTCTTGCCGGTTCAACATTTCCGGAATGGGGCAAGCCGAAATTAGAATCATCGAACGTGATCCTGTCAAAACCATCAAAATCAACAGCTCCGGAGGTCTTCCAATCGGAATAACCTTTTGGATTCAACTTTTGCCGGTCACAACGTACCAGTCAAAAATAAAGTTGACCTTACATGCTGAAATGAGTATGATGATTAAAATGATGGTCAATAAAAAACTGGAAGAAGGAATTAACCAGCTGGCTGACATGCTGACTCAACTGCCCTATCGTTAACAGTAGATTTTGAATTACGACTTGAACAGCGAAAGAAATGGTAAAACAAATAACAATCGATGACTATTTTAATCGGTACAAAGAATTGCCGCTAATTGATGTTCGGTCGCCAGGCGAATACCAAAAGGGACATATTCCGGGAGCAAACAGCATCCCCTTATTTTCGAATAGCGAGCGTGCCGA
>QKCF01000219.1 GCA_003246935.1 Sunxiuqinia sp.
AATCGTTTGTTTTGAATTGATAGCTTCGATCGCGAGCCGTTCAGCTTTAGCTTCCAGAATTCCGCCGCCAAGTGTTCCGAAAGCAATGCCACTGGAGTTAAAAATAGCTACTGCACCGGGGACCTGAGGCGTAGATCCCATTGTTTTGAGTAGAATGCCTAAAACAACGTCCTGTTCTTTTTCAATTTCAAAAAAGATATTTGCATAGATATTTTTCATAGGCGGCAATGCAACTGTTTAAATTCTCTGAGAACACAGAAAATGGAAGAGCTGTCAACTCGTTCCCTTGGGATGGCATATAAATTTACAGAAAAATCAGAAGGAGTAAAGGGGCATTACATTGATAATTTTTAATCAATGAGTTTGCTATTACCTAAATGACATTGGTTTGTTATTTTTGAAGAAGCACAATTTATTCCATTCGTACAATCTTCGGATGAAATAGCCCCAGAATATTAACCAGGTCTTTTTGTGAGTTCATCACTTCCCTGATGTCCTTATAGGCAAATGGAGACTCGTCGATTCCTCCACCCAGCAATTCAACTCCCTGTTGTAGCAGATGTGTTTGCATTTGGTTGTAGTTGAAAGTCTTTTTCGCTTGGCGACGTGATATCAACCTGCCAGCACCATGCGCAGCAGACTGCAGCGATTCTTCATTTCCTTTGCCCGAAACAATAAAGGCGGGAGATGCCATCGTCCCAGGGATGATGCCCACATCACCAACGCGGGTTGGTGTAGCACCTTTTCGATGAATGATCAGTTCTTCACCTGTCGCGAGTTTTTCTTTCCATGCGAAATTGTGGTGATTTTCAATGATGGTCAGCGGTTTTTCTCCGAATGCTTTTGATAGCCGCTGATGAATAATCCGGTGGTTGATGTGTGAATAGTCGCCGGCCAGTTGCATAGCTGCCCAGTATTCCTGTCCTTCTTCCGAATCCAGGTCCAACCATGCCAGGTGGGCTGCCTCGCCCCTAAGTTCCAGTTTCTCCCGAGCCAGATTGGTGTAGTGTTTACACACTTCGGACCCAAAATTCCGTGAACCGGAATGACTTAAAACCGCAAAATATTCATCAGGCTGAAGTTTTACCAATTCAGAATATTCGTTGATTTCCACCACGCCAACATCAACAAAATGATTGCCATGCCCCGATGTTCCCAGTTGTTCGGCAAACCTTTTTTGTAATGACTTTAGAAATTTGATTTCCCGGAATTCATTTCGCTCAAGTATTTCGTAATCTTCCAGATCATTAAATTCGCCAAGACCAAATCGTGTTTCAGATAGTAGTATTTTTTTGATGTGCTCACTTTCACTCTTGATTTTACCGGGGGGAATCGGGTACACCGACAAGCACATCCTGCAACCAATATCCATGCCCACGCCGTAGGGAATGACCGCATTGTAGGCTGCCAGAACCCCGCCAATGGGAAGCCCGTAACCAACGTGGGCATCCGGCATTAAAGCACCTTTAACCGAAATGGGCAATTTCATGGCAGTTTCCATTTGTTGGATAGCTTCCGGATCGATGTTCTCTATGCCGTATATTTTGAAATCGGATGATGATTGATGATTTGCTGAGCCGGATTTTTGTTTTTTTGGTAGGGTCAGATTTCTGAGCTAACATTTTCGCCAGTTCACCAAATACTGGTTCATCAAAATAGTGGTCCGGGAAAGTTGATTTTTTCCAATAATTCCAATACCTCTATTTTATCTGAGCGCCTGAAATGCTTATGCACCAGATTTAACGCCAGTGTAATGCTTTGATCAGTCGGATAGCCGATCCTTTTCAATTCCTTTCCTCTTAATTTCAGTTTTTTCATAAAAATGAGCTAATCTTCTCCCCATGCTACAAATAAAAACAGACGTGAACGATTTAAGGCCCAGGCTAATTTAACTTCGTGTTTCCTGCTTCCGTACATGTCTATATGTTTACGGAAGAAAAAATACCGGGATATATTGAAATGAACCGATCCGGTCAGTTGGAGTTGGTAAAACAGATTTTGTTTGACCGGTTGGAAAGGTGCGATATCTGTCCTCGTAATTGTCGGGTTAACCGAATGATCGGTGAGAAAGGAATTTGCCGAACAGGAAGGAAGGCCATGGTTTCAAGCTATGGACTGCATTTTGGCGAGGAAGATTGCTTAGTCGGGTGGGGCGGTTCAGGGACCATTTTTTTTACTAACTGCAACCTGCTTTGTAATTTCTGTCAAAACTATACAATCAGCCATTTAGGTCAAGGGGAGGAAGTCAGCGATGAGCAGTTGGCAGCAATCATGCTGAAGCTCCAGGAGCAAGGTTGCCATAACATCAACCTGGTTACGCCAACGCATGTTGTTCCACAAATTGTAAACGCGATACAAATAGCCTGTTCTCAAGGGCTGAAGATCCCGATTGTTTATAATTCAGGCGGATATGATAAGGTTGCAATATTAAGGCTGCTCGAGGAAATTGTCGATATGTACATGCCTGATTTTAAGTTCTCGGATCCAACTATTGCTGATGAAACATGTAATGCTCCCGATTATTTTGAAATAGCCAAAATGGCGATTGCTGAAATGCACCGGCAGGTTGGCGATCTGAAGATCGACAGAAGCGGAATTGCCTGGCGCGGTCTGCTGATCAGGCACTTGGTGATGCCCGGTGATGTGGCTGGGACGGATAAAATTATGGAATTTATTGCTTCCGAAATTTCTGAGAATACCTTCATAAATATCATGTCGCAATACCACCCTTGTGCTACTGTTAAACAAGGATCGGTGTTGGACAGGCCGGTTTCAACGGATGAATATCGACGGGCCCGTGAAATTGCCCGTTCAAAAGGGTTATACAATTATCTTTAAACAAGTATAGTATCGATGGGGAGACAGTTTGTAGTCGGTGATATTCATGGTGCCTTTAAAGCATTGTTGCAGTGCTTTGACAAAGCTGGTTTTTCATACGACGATGATCAGCTCATATGTCTGGGGGATGTGTGTGATGGTTGGCCTCAAGTGAGGGAAAGTATCGATGAATTACTGAAAATAAAAAATCGGATATTTATTAAAGGTATTCATGACCAATGGGCACTACTGTGGATGGTGAGTGGAGATTCTCCCGATATCTGGTTAGTCCAGGGAGGGATTGCAACCGTATTGAGTTATCCGGATGGCGTACCGGATGAGCATATTCAATTTCTGTCTGATGCTTTACTCTATTATGAAAACGACGGGAACTTGTTTGTTCACGGTGGGTTTGATCCCACCCGGAAAATAGATCATCAGCCACATGATATCCTGTTGTGGGACCGTACACTGATTGTTAGTGCCTGGAAAAAAAGAAATAAGGGCGTAAGATTGACTGATTATAAAACGGTATTTGTGGGGCACACACCGACCTTCAATTTCATAAATACGAAACCGATCAAAGCATGCGAAATTTGGTTGCTTGATACAGGTGCCGGGTGGTCGGGAGGTTGTCTGACTATGATGAATGTTGAAACAGGCGTTTATTATCAGAGTGAGGTCGTTGATTCTTTATATCCGGGTTACGTCGGAAGGAGATCACATTTCACACAATCAGAGTAAACTGATCACAAACATGTGGCAATTTTATAATCTGTATTCCCTGATTTTCTCTATTGGTTTGCGGGATGGTGTTTTTGGTTCAATAGCCGGGTATCCGATGGGAATCATGGCAACAGGACGCATTTTATTTGGCAGACTTAAAATTTGTGAGCAAACAGCCTCGAGAAAGCTCCGATCCAGCAACTTCCCAAATCCAAATCCTTTGCGCAAAGTAAGATGTTTTGTATTGCTGCTGCTGTGTCCTGGATGCAGTACAACTCACGCCCTCGCTTGCCGTAGTAGATTGCTGAACGTCTGCCAACAGCACAAACAACGATGATCAGAGGAGCAGTAGTTAACCAATTCATGCCATAAGCTTCTAGTGCTAACCTGCTTATTAGCTCTTTGTTTTTGACGACCACAAAATACCATGGTTGTCGATTACCTGCGTTTGGAGCCCAGCGAGCAGCATCAATCAGCAATTCAACCATTTCATACGGGACATCCGTGTTTACAAATCTTCGTAGGCTCCGTCTGCTTTTTACCAAGTCACGAAAATTCATAAATCAATTAATCCTCTTCCCATTTTTCTTTAGGATCATGCGGGAAAGCAACTGTTTTCCACGAAAATTTCACGATTCTTGGATTTACCAAACGCATATAATCTACCAGATCCAGTCGTATTATTTCCGTGTGCGATCCGGCATTGAATGCAATCTCTTTATCTTCGGTCAATGCTTCGGCAACAAATACATCCATATCATAGAGGTTTCCAAATGGAGGCATTGCCCCCAGTTCGCAATCCGAGAAACGATATTTAAACTCGGGTTCTGTAGCCAGGGATACATTTGGTGTTCCCAGTATTTCCTTGATTAGATCAAAATCTACTTCGTAGGATGCGGGTAAAACAGCCATTGCCATTTTACCGTTTACGATGAGTATCACCGTTTTTGCAAATTCTTTTCCTGCAACATGGGTCGATGCTGCAATTTCCTGCGACGTATAAGCCCTGGAGTGCTTAACAGTCGTGTACTTCACTTTTTCCTGATCAAGAAAAGCTTTTAATTTTTGGACTGGCATAACTTCTTAATTTATGGTTAGTGTATCATTCTGGTAGATTTTTTAATGAAAAAAGGTTTCAACTCCCCGAATAGATTTTACCGGTTAGCATCCAAAATGTTACAGGACGTATGGTGAGAGTACAAGTCGGAATTAGGAAACACGCAGGCCACAAAACACTGTAAAAAGGTGTCTGTCAACAACAGCACCGTGGAGAATTGGATTTTGAGCCAATAAACGGAGCCATGTGAATAATAAGCTGGTGTAATCTTCCGTCTCGTTAGACGGGGGAAAGGAGGTTGGCGAAATCCGAATTGCGGGTTTAAGAGACTTAGTTTATACAGAATCAAAATATATCCTGCATCATTCTTTGATTTCCACCTTCGGCAAAGCAATATCGTTCCGAACAACCACAATTCGAATAGCGATAATGGTAACTACAGTGGCAATTTCGCAAACAGGCTCGTTGAGGCCAATATAGTTTAAGAATAAATAAACGAGTGCTCCGGCAATACAGGCTGTCGCGTAAACTTCGCGGTGGAAGATCAGTGGTAGCTCATTACATAGTGTATCCCGGATAACTCCGCCAACAACAGCCGACGAAAGTCCCATCATTACGGCCATGGGGATATTGATGTCCATCAGCAGAGCTTTCTTCAGCCCGATAATGGTGAAAACAGCAATCCCGATGGTATCGAAAAGGAAGAGCGTTTTTTTGAGCTTCATCACGAATTTGCCAAACACGATCGTCACAAGAACGCCGGCAATAATCAGCCAGAAATAGTTGAGATCGCGCATCCAGGCGACCGGTGTATCGCCCAGCATAATGTCGCGTAGCGAGCCCCCGCCAACAGCTGTCACAAATCCAATCATGGTAGCACCGAAAAAGTCGAGCCGCTTGTTGGCTGCAGTCAGTGTGCCACTAATGGCAAACACAAAGGTTCCGATGTAGTCGAAAAGAGTGAGCAAATTCATGGCACAAAGAAATAAAAAAGAAACAGATTCGAAGGTATGAAAGCAACTGGCCGGGTGACTTCAAGTAGGCTGGTCTGTTGTCGTTTTTTGGTGGTTACCTGCCACCACCGTTGGTGGGCGATACCCACCAATGTTGGTGACAGTCGTTCCTCTGCCTGAGTGACAGGCATTCCCTCGCCCGAGGGTTAGGTGCGTCCTCGCTCTAGGGTCAGGCACGTCCTAAGGCGAAGGTCTATCTATCGTTGTTTAATTTACCAGCTAATGGGGAAATAGTCTTTCAGGAACTTGCCGCTCCAGTGCTTGCCGGTGTTGATGCCGTCGATAAACGGATCGCATACGCGGGCAGCACCGTCAACAATGTCGAGTGGCGGTTGAAAGTCGTGTACTTCCTGTTTGTATTTGGCAATATCGGCCGGATCTTCATCGGTTACCCAACCTGTATCCACAGCATTCATAAAAATACCGTCCTTGGCCAGATCACTGGCCGAGGTATGCACCAACATGTTAAGGGCGGCTTTGGCCATGTTGGTATGTGGATGGCGGTCTTCCTTGTAAAAGGTGTGGAACTTACCTTCCATGGCCGACACGTTCACAATATGTTTTTTGCCGGTGTAACCTTTTCGCATCAGGCTCGAAAGACGGTTGCACAATACAAAGGGCGCAATGGAGTTAACCAGCTGCACTTCCATCATCTCAACGGGGGCAATCTCACCAATGCGAAGGCGCCAGCTGTTAGTTTTTCGCAGGTCGACCTGTT
>QKCF01000018.1 GCA_003246935.1 Sunxiuqinia sp.
CCCGGACGAGTTGAGTTTGTTGTAATATCAACCCCGGCAGAAGCACCTTGCAAGGCACCCATCACCGATGAAGTACCAACTGACGCGATCCGTTCGGCTGATACAGAACTGATAGAACCAGTCAGGTCACTTTTCTTCATTGTGCCGTAACCAACGGCAACAACTTCTTCAATACCAACAGTCTCTTCTTCCAAAGTCACCGAAATTGCAGTTTTTCCGGCAACCGGAACTTCCTGCATTGACATACCAACAAATGAGAATACTAACACAGCGTCTCCGGGTACATTCTTCAGCGTATAATTTCCATCAAAATCGGTAACAATACCGTTTGTCGTTCCTTTTACAATAACTGTTACCCCAGGTAAACCAGCACCTGTATTGTCTGTTACCGTACCTGAAACGGTTAGCGTTTGTTGTGCGAATGCCTTCTCGTTTTGAGTTAATACGATTTGACGTCCTTCGATCTTATAATCGATATTGGTTCCATTAAAAAGCTGGTCTAAAGCTTGTTTTACATTAGCCCCGTCGACCTTAAAATCAACTTTTTCAGTTACATCAATAACACTACGGCTATACAAAAAATAGTAATTTGACTCTTCTTCAATAGTCTGAAGAACATTCTCTAGTGTTGTGTTTTTTAAATCAACTGAAATTTGTGTGACCTGTGCTACCGACTTCGTAGCGAATGACTGAAAAACAGCCAGTAAAATAAACAGGCAGGTAAGTTTCATAAACATTAGTGTTTTCCAAATCCACGAAGGTATTCCTCCCCGGAAAATGGGTTTACATTTTTTTTTCATAAATTTGATCTGTAATTATTATAATTATAAACACTTTTTCTAGCCTGCTGTGAATGTGCAAGATTCACTTCAGGCTTCCTTTTTTTATATCTTTCTCAAATGAACTTTCTTTTTATTATTTCGTTGCTCAATCTCGTACTTAACAGGCAATGCATTTGAAATCAAACTCATACACTGCTCCAATTTTTCGTTCTCCAGAGTACAAGTCAATTCATAATCATTTAGCACAGGATCGAGCACAAGAATATCGACATTATACCATCTACTAATCTTCTTCAATGCAACAGGCAGTGGTTCGTTCTGAATAATCAGTTTCCCTTCAATCCAGCCAATCACATTTTTACTTTTCAACTCACGTTGCACCATTTTTCGAGCATCAACATTAAATTGAAGCTGCTGCCCCGGAGATAGCTCCGCATTTCCGGATTTACTTTCCAGGTGAATTTTACCTTCCAATAAAGTTGCTTCGAAAAACTTGTCGGTTGAATAACCATTGATATTAAAGTGGGTTCCTGTAACAACCGTATTCATCATCGGGTTATTAACGACGAACGGATGTTGTTTATCGGACTTAACTTCGAAATAAGCTTCACCATCAACAAATACCTCGCGTTTATTACCGGCAAACGTTTCAGGATAACGGAAGGTTGTACCATCGTTTAACCAAACCATGGTTCCATCGGCTAATTCAAAATTAATTTTAGTTCCCGGCTTGGTATAAATCTCACGCATGTTCGAAGCCTTATTTTGAGCAAACTCTGCGTTGGTTGTTGGATGTTGAAAATACAGGTAAGTTGTAAAGGCCAGCAAAGGAAGAATGAGGATTGCAGCTACTCTCGAAAAAGTTTTGAAAAAGCGGGTTAGATTAGTCGCAAGCGTCCGGTCTGCAAACTGATTGGCACCTGCCTGTATACGGAACCGGGTTTTCTGCAACATCCGATCGAAATCAGGCTTATTTCCTTTAAGATGAATTTCTGAATTAGTCCACAAATCACCTAACAAAACACGTGCAACCGCTTCATTCTGCGGGTTGGCAAGCCACTGTTTGATTTGTTTTGATTCGGCAGCACTAGCTTTGCCCGCCAAATATCGCTTGATATCGTTAGGTGTAATCTCCATTTGGTCTTTTTACATTTATACTACGAAATGAAAAAAGCCCTACCCCTATCCGATTGAAAAAAAAATTTTACTCCGTGAATAAAATATAGAATAATACAGAAACGATCTCTTCTTCGCCTAGCCTTTCCTTGAGCGTTTTCAATGCAGCAGATATCTGATTTTCAACCGTTTTAACAGATATTCCCAATTTATCAGAGATTTCTTTATACGAAAATCCCTGCTCGCGGCTTAATCGAAAAATTTCTTTCCTTTTTTCCGGGAGACCATCAATAATCTCGTTGGTCAATGTTTCCAGGTTATTAAACTCGACGGTGTAATCGGTTTCTTTGGATTCGAAAGATCGATATTCGCCCCAGCGATCCATTTTTCGTTTTTCCGCAGTTTCCTTCCTGAGCCACGAAATCGTTTCAGAATAAGTAATTGAAAAAAGGAAAGATTTAAACGAAAGATACTCGTCAATTTTATGCCGTTTCTCCCATACTTTCAGAAAAACAAGTTGTGTAATTTCCTCAGCAATATAGGTTTCTTTGGCAATACCTAAGGCAAAAGCATATAAACGTTCAGAATATTTTCTGAACAAAACTGAAAAAGCGGCAATGTCTCCCGACTTCAGTAATTCAACATTTTGCTGATCTCCATTTTTTACCATGAATTGTCTTGATTGCTTCCGGCTGTTACAAAACTATAAAATTATCGAACTATTGAAGGTTTGAGCTTAAAAATGGACTCCAATCTTAAGAGAATAAAAAAACAGGCTCAAAGTAACTTTGAACCTGTTGAAAAAATGAAAATAGAAAGGTATCCGAATTGGCCTAAAATAAACTGACGCTCCCAAACGAGTTTATAGGATCAACTCGGGTTTATTGATATGGACAATCGTTATTATCGACTTAATTTGAAAATTCCGTAGGATACGGCATCTGCATCCACCTCAATGCTTTCGGAGGCAGTATCAACTACAATATTTTTAACCAATATTGGAGAAGCATTGGAAAAGCCTTTCAGCTTGATATTACATGACGCCGCTTTGCCCGATGGATTTAAAACAATCAGATAGGTGTCGGTACCATTACTACGGGTATAGGCCAGCGGATAGGCACATTTTTCTGCATACACAAAGTTGATGTTGCCATCCATCCCCAAAGCATCTGTTGCTTTGCGCAAACGTATCAGTTCGCGTGTAAAGTGGAGTAAAGATGATGGATCCCCTTCTTCCGAGGCTACATTGGGTCGAAATCTCGCGGTGTCAATCGGAAGATAAAAATCCTTTATATCAGCAGAAGAGAACCCTGCTCCTTCAGACGAATCCCACTGCATCGGTGTACGTGTACCGGCACGATTGTATTTTCCTTTAATCAGACTACCCTCTTTATCAGGCAAACCATCGATAAATTTCAATCCAATTTCGTCACCGTAATAAATAAGTGGAATGCTCTTAAGCGTCATAAAGAATGTCATCGCCACTTTTAGCTGGTTAACCGTATTGCGAGAACCAGCGGCAGGACGTTGGAAATCATGATTTGCGGTAGGTACACACACGAATCCCTGACCACTAACAGCCTCCAGGTTTTGCATGTATACTTTCACAAAATCCGTCGGTGTACCTTTCCCGTCAAGACGGAAATAGCAACTATCGCGCGGATAGGTTCCTTCTTCGTTAAAAAACATCGCACTGTAGGCATCTGGCCCCAAATGAATCATAAAGTCCATCATAAAACCGGCGGCAATCGCACGGCCCGGGTGTCCCCATTCTGCAATTAATACACAATCAGGGAATCTCTCCTGAACGTGATTTCTGATTTCATGCCACAGCTTATTGGTTTCAACTTTGTCCGGGTCATTCTTAATCAGCGACGGTGCCATATCGACCCTGAAGCCATCGCATCCTTTTTCCAGCCAGAAGTCCATAATTTTCATTAACTCCGCTCTGGTTTTCTGTGGACCTTCAGCTGTAACGGGTTGTTCCCAGGGATGGTCCGGATCAGGATTGGCGAAACCGTAGTTCAATGCAGGCTGACATTCGAAGAAATTTCGACGATAGTTTCCGTTCCGACCAAACTTACCCGACACATAGCGATCCGGCTTCACAGTTGAATCATTTGTCCAAATATAGCGATCTGTGTATTCGTTCCGTTGTTTCTTTTGCGACTCTATAAACCACTTGTGCTTGTCAGAGGTATGACCGGCAACTAAATCCAGACAAACATGCATACCACGCTTATGTACTTCGTCAAACAATCGGTATAAATCGTTGTTGGTTCCATAGCGAGGTGCCACTTTGTAAAAATCAATCACATCGTAACCGGCATCCTGGAACGCAGACTCAAAGCAGGGATTCAACCACAACGCATTTATTCCTAAGGATTGGATGTAATCCAGTTTCTCTATAATTCCTTTGATATCGCCGATTCCATCACCATCTGTATCCTTAAAACTTTGCGGATAAATTTGATAGAAATAGGCATTCTTCATCCATTCCGGAGTCGGTTTAAATTGGTCATTTTGTGCAAATACGGAGTTACAAAACAGCCCGATCAGCAAAGCCAATATTTGAAATTTTTTCATGTTTTTTGTTTTTAAACCGCCCGATCAGGCGATGATTGTTTTCTTATTTCTGAACACAGAAAGGTGAAGCTGTCCCGACCTTAAGTGAGGTCGGGACAGCAAAATGTCAAAAAGAAATAAATCAGTTAATTAACCTGCAACTTGCATCGATTACTCAAAAGCATCGTAGCCCGGGTTTTGAGTTATATTTTTATCGGCATCGTAAGCAGTTAAAGGAACAGGGAACAGAATTTTATAGGTTGGAGTAACGGTTTCCTTCTGGTAACGAGCTTCGCAATATTTATTGAAGCGAATCATATCGTTACGGCGAGAGTTCTCCCAATAG
>QKCF01000442.1 GCA_003246935.1 Sunxiuqinia sp.
AACGAAATTGAGTTTGAAGATTATCGAGAAATGAAACGACTTCTGGCGGCTGATAGGCTAATAATAAATGCTGAAATGGAACGGCTCCAGGTAATAGAAAAACCCACGGCAGTAAACCATCGGGAGATTGCTTTGAATTTTAAAAAGAACTGGGATGGGCTGTCCAATATCGAACGCCGTGCTTTCCTGAAACAATTTGTGGAAAAAATTATTATTCGAAGCACAAAAGAAAATGGTAGTTTCTTCAGCACAGTTAAAGTGGCGGAAATAATCTGGAGAGTAGATTAAAGAGATAAATTTTAATACGTCCCTGAAATGCGTTATACGCACTTCAGGGACGTATTTTTTGTGTTAAATTCTGAGTTGATATAAAAACACAATTTAATTGTATAGCGAGAAATAGTGATATTTTTAAGCAAAACTACGGACAACATTTTTTCCAGCCTCATATTCCATATAAATATATTTAGAATATTTTAAGGAGGCGAAATATAATCTACAAATCCATATATAAACTTAAGGACTTGCAAAATTATCTCTCTGGCGCTTCCGTTGTAGCTTTTGACTTTGAAACCGCACCAGATGAAAAATACAGGAAAGAAGAAAAAGCCGCGCTGGATTCACATAAATCTCACATTGTCGGAATCAGCTTTTCTATTGCAGAAGGCAGTGGTGTGTATCTGCCCCTAACCCACCGTGTAGGGCAAAACGCCGAAGAACTAACGGAAATATGGGTATGGCTTATAGATTTTTTTACCAGTGCGTCTGTAACAAAAATTGCCCACAACCTTTCTTTTGAGAGCCAGTTTCTTTATGCACTGGGCATTGTAGTGCAGGAGCCTTGCTATGACACAATAGCGGCAGCACAACTGGTTTATAAAAATGAAAAGGAATTTCGCTGTCTTGGTGACTGCGGGCTGAAAACTCTTGTGCCGGAATATTTTCAGGAGCAACTACCTACTTATTCGGACACCGTCGGCGGATTGCATTTTGATGAGCTTGACCCTCAGGCAGAAAAAACTGTTCATTATGCTTGTGCAGATTCGGATTATGCTCTGCGATTATATTATCTTTTGAACAATTGGTTTGACCGCTTTCTACCGAAACACCGCTTTATCGTCGAAAAGATTGAATCTCCAACCGCTGTTTATGTCGGTATTATGAAGTATAATGGGCTTTTAGTTGACCGCGCATTAATGGAATCTAAAGGCAAGGATGCAGATGAAAAAATATCTCAGCTCCGGAAGGACATTGCATTTATCATTGGTGATATTTCTATCGGAGCGAATGCCAGCACCGCCGCTTTTAAGAAATATCTGTTTGACCGCCTGAAGCTCCCAAAGGTAAAACAGACTCAAAAAGAACAGGATGCATTGGACGATGAGGCTCTTATTTTGTTAAAGGAGCATTGCCAGAAAGAGCGTCCGGAGCTGGTTCGGCTGTTTGAATTAGTACAGGAATATCGCCATTGGGGCAAAATTAAATCTACATATATTGATGGATATTTGCGTTATGTTAACAGTGCCACTGGGCGTATCCACCCCGATTTGATGCCCTTTGCGACAGAAACTGGGCGCTTTGCTTCCAAAAATCCCAACTGCCAGAATATGCCCAGAGCTGGTGCTGACGATATTGGTGTGCGCAATTTTATTGTCGCTCCTGAGGGTAAAATTCTGCTGTCGCTGGACTTTTCACAGATAGAACTGCGTGTCGGCGCTTTTTATTGCAAGGACGAAAAAATGCTTGAAACCTACCGCTCCGGTGGGGATATTCATGCCCTGACAACTTCGGTTATTTACCATATTCCTTTGTCGGAGGCAATGGATAAAAATGCACCGCAATATAAAGAACGGCGTACTATTGCCAAAAACTGTAACTTTGGCACATTTTTCGGTCTGTTCCCTAAAGGCTTGCAGAAAACACTTAAATTCAAAGCTGGGCTTGATGTTTCTCTTTTAGATTGTGAAACCATAATCCGCAACTTAAAAATCGGTTATCCAAGGCTTTCCCGCTGGCAGGAAGAAACGAAAAAACGTGCAGGCTTTCGCAAATACACGGAAACATGGCTTGGCAGAAGGAGAAATATTCCCGATATTGCATCTTCTAACTGGAATAAAAAATCTTTTGCAGAGCGTGTTGCCATGAACACACCTATTCAAGGAACGGCGGCGGACATTCTTAAACTTTCCATGGGACGAATTGTTGCAGGGTTAAGAGAACGTCCTTGGCTTTGCCCTATACTGCAAATTCACGATGAATTAGTCTTTGAATTGCCCGAAAAAGAGCTTAAAAATGCTGTAATTTTCATTAAAAACTGCATGGAAATTCCCCCATTTGAGGTATTTTCTGTGCCAATTATAGCTGAAGCTGCCACCGGGTATCGCTTCGGTGAATTAAAGGAGTTTGACGATTATGAATAATAATTATTCCCTTATGCCAATTAAAATATCGCCGGAAGAATTTCTCAGCGCATTTTTTGAACCAGCTGAAACCATTTGTTTGAGAATATTTTCAGATAGACCGGGTAGCGCCTTTTCAGGACAAAAGCTGGAGGTAACACAAGGACGTTTTAACTCTGTTATTAATCAACTGAATGAGCACAACGCCCAGAATCGTGGGATTTATTTTGTTATAAACCATGGCGGTCATGAAGATGCGGATATCAAGCGTATTAACGCACAATTTATGGAATGTGACAATCTTTCTCTTGAGGAACAGCTGGAGCAAATTCAAGCATTCCCATTAGAGCCGTCTTTGATAGTGAAAACCCGCAAGTCCCTGCATTGTTATTGGCTGATGAAAAAAGCAACTGTGGAGCGCTTCCGTTATGTTCAACGGCAGTTGATTACTCACTTTAACGCCGATCCAGCTTGTGTGAACGAAAGCCGTGTGTTCCGTATTCCAGGATTTAATCATTGCAAGGAAGAACCTGTTCCTGTTGAATGTATTAAATATAATCCGGAAATCAGATATACCCAGAAAGAGCTGTCGGACGCATTGCCGGAAGTATTGGAAGAAGTTAATACAGCAACAAAATCTGATGCTAAAATCGGCAAAGGCACACAAAAAGGACTGGTAGCAGTCGGCAAACGATGCCAGTTCCTCCAGCATTGTAAACGCAACGCAAAAACTCTGTCAGAACCCGACTGGTATGCTATGATTACCAATCTCGCTGTATTTGAGGGCGGAGAAGATGCAATTCATAAGTTATCAAAATCATATCCAAAATATAACGCACAACAAACGCAATCGAAAATTGACCATTTTTTCAAGTCAGGAACAAAACCTATTACTTGCGCCAAAATTGCTGAACGTGGCTTTGTTTGCCCGAAATTGAAGGACGGTTCCTGTCATTGCAAAGCGCCGGCAGGTCTCGCATTTTTCCCTTTGGATGTAGCTGACCTGACCAAAGCGCTGGCTTCTCTTAAACCTAAACACAACCCCGCCGTTGATATTGAAACTGCTCATTGGTTTATCAGCACGTATATGTATAACATTCCACCTGGAAAAGCAGAAGTTTTTATTAATAATAATATTAAAGAGCTTTTCGGCTTTAAAGCTTCGGATATTAAGGCATTACCTAGCTTTCAAAAAGAACTGTACAATGCTTTTTCTGCAACCAAAGAGGCAAAGAAAGTCAAACAGGGAGATGATGTGCCGGACTGGTATGAAATAACCAATCGTGGTTCCTGGCGATTTCTGCCCGGAGTGCTTGCTGATCATCTTGCCGAAAACGAGAATGTCATTTATTGCGGTGACAGCTATTATTTTTATGAAAATGGCGTGTATACTGCTAAAAATGATAAAACTGCACAGCGCCGGGTGCGTTCCTATATGAATACCCGTTATGCTACCGCCATGGATATTCGTGACACGGAATGGCAATGGCAGATTCTTGTAGATAAAACCGTCAGAGAAATCAATGTTAATCCCTACCTGATTAACCTGAAAAATGGGCTTTATAACGTTTTGACTAATGAGCTGATGCCTCATGATCCAAAAATTCTGTCCACCATACGTCTTGGAGGAAGTTACAAACCGGGAGCAAAGTGCCCTGCGTTTTTAAGATATTTAAAGGATGTTTTTCCAGAAACTGAAATTCCTTTGATACAGGAGATGATGGGATATTTTCTTGTTCCAATCAATAAGGCTCAAAAATCTTTTGTAATGGTTGGAAAGCCGGACAGTGGGAAATCAACATTCTTGAATATTGTTCAGGATATCCTTCTGGGGCATGAGAATGTATCCAACCTGACATGGAAAGCGCTGGATGAGAAATTTGCAACAGTTCAATTGTTTGGAAAATTGGCAAATATTTTTGCAGACTTACCAAGCGGAAACATTCAAGATACGGGAATATTTAAATCAATTACCGGTGAAGACTATATTACTGCACAGCATAAATTCAAGGAGTATTTTTCATTCAAGCCGTTCTGCCGCTTGCTGTTTTCCTGCAATAACATGCCAAAAAATTACACTGACCGTTCTGATGGTTTCTACCGTCGATTAATCCTTATCCGTTTTGACCATGCAATACCTGATGATAAAAAGGACAGTAGTCTTAAAGAAAAGCTTATGCTTGAAGCTGACGGAATATTAATGTGGGCGCTTGAAGGCTTAAAACGGCTTATGGAAAATAACTTCCGTTTTTCAGAAACAGCTTCTACCCGCGCTGAGCTGGAGCTCTATAAAGCTGAGAACAGCAGCGTATTGGCATTTATAAGTGAAAGTAATTATTCAGAAATATTACGCGAAGACCTCTATGCCGCTTATCAGGAATATTGCAATAAAAATGGACATAAGGTGGTTTCACAAATTCGCTTTAACAAGGACGTTGATGGTATTCGGGGGCTAGAACGCGGACAGGACACACTCACCCATCGAAAGACCTGGAAAGGAATCCGCTTAATATAATCCGTTCCGACATATTTCGAACGGTTTTTTTCAGCTCTCATCGGCGCGGACTCCGAGCGGCTTTGCGCTGACTTTTGAGCGGACTTTTTCCCATCGTTATAAGCTTTGAGCGGAGTAAACGAGTTTTTACAACCCTTATATATAAAATACCATATAACAACTGATCTAGAAAAAAATAAATATAATAATATAGTTACAAAAAAGCCGCTTACTCCGCTCTTAAATTGAGGAGGTTTTCTATGCCATACAAACCAAAAAAGCCCTGTGCCTATCCTGGCTGTCCCAATCTGACTCACAACCGCTACTGCGAAATCCATTCTGCAAAAGCCAATCGTGAGTATAATAAATACCGTCGTCCAACCGATCGTAAACTTTATGGACGCCAGTGGTTAGCAATAAGAAACTTATACATACAAAAGCATCCTCTCTGTGAGCGATGCCTTGAAGCTGGTCGTTATGTTCCAGCAGCTGAAGTTCATCATAAGCTTGCCCTAGACAAAGGCGGCACGAATGATGAATCCAATCTTCAGGCTCTCTGTAAGTCCTGTCACTCTGCAATTACTATTGCTGAAACCAATTCTGATCGCTAAACCAATGGGGGATTTCAACCCCTACACCATTTGTCCTGTGTAACGCGCCAGGGTTTCGTACATTACTCTCGCGATTTCAAAGTTTTCAAAAAACCCCCTGAACCTCGATGTTCAGGGGGTTTTCTCTGTTTGAAAAACAAGCCTGACAATCTTTTTTTCAAACAACTCAGCTTTTTTCAAAGAATGTACAGACTGTTTGCACGGAAAATCTATAAATTCAAGCTGATTTTTGGGGTGAAAAAGCAGGAAAATGGGCAAAAAATGTGCGGACAAGAACAGGCAAAAGCGGACGGGCATCGACAAAATGTTGTAAAATGCGTATCTTTTTGAAATCTACTGCATATGATTTGAATAAAAGATTTTTTCAAAAAGGGGTGATATCTATGCCAAGAGGCGGAGCGCGCAAAGGTTGTGGACGAAAACCTAAATCTCTGGCACAGAAGCTTGCAACCGGTAATCCGGGACACCGCCCGCTGAAAAAAGTGGAGTTTGGTGATGGTGAAAATGCCAGACCAAAGATGCCGGAATATCTGCTGTATATGGAAAAATGCTGTATATGGAAAAACCGGCTTTGAAGCATATAATCACGTTGGAGGAAATCTTTGAAAAAACCCTTGACCATCTTGAACCGTCCGGGTGTTTGAATTTAATCCCGGTTGAAAATATATGTGAGTACGTTCTGGCGAAATATTATCTTATCGACGCACAGTATGCGCTGTCAAAAACAGCAACAGTTGCCCTTAACGATAAAAAAGAAGCGGTGATTACGGGCTTTACAGAGGCAATGCTTAAATTGCAAAAAAATGTGGCGATGACATGGGGCAGCATCTGGGATGTGGTTTCCAGAAACAGCGAAAAGCTGCTCACCAATCCGGAAGAAGACTTGATGGCAGCAATTATGGGCGGACGCATCCGCAAGAAAACCGTAAAAGGAGATTCCGTACATGGAGCAAATGAACATACAGAAAATACCGGTGGATAAATTAAATCCGGCTAAATATAACCCAAGAAAAGATTTGCAACCAGGGGATCCTGAGTATGAAAAGTTACTTCGTTCGGTTGAGGAATTTGGTTATGTGGAGCCGATTATCTGGAACGAACGAACAGGCAATATTGTTGGTGGGCATCAGCGGTTCAAGATTCTGGTTCAACTGGGCTACTCGGAAATTGACTGCGTTGTTGTAAATCTTGATGAACAGAGAGAAAAAGCGCTGAACATAGCACTCAATAAAATCAGCGGTGAGTTTGATTTGCCAAAGCTATCAGAACTGCTTAAGGAGCTTGAAAAAGGCGGATTTCCTGTAGCTCTCACTGGTTTTGAAGTGCCGGAGCTTTACAAACTCTATCAGAAATACAATCGGGAACTCGGTGTGATTACCGAGGATGAATTTGACAGCGAGGCGGAAGCCGCAAAAATAACCCAGCCAATTACGCAGCCTGATGATATTTGGTTGTTGGGAAAGCACAGGCTGATGTGCGGAGATTCAACTGATATCGGTACTGTTGCAAAGCTACTTGATGGCGTAAAAGCTAAAATGGTCTTTACCGACCCGCCCTGGAACGTGGACTACGGCGGTGATTCCAAGCATCCAAGCTGGAAATCTAGAAAAATTCTGAATGACAAAATGTCTACTGAGGACTTCCACGCATTTATGGTTTCGACTTTTAAGGCAATGGCAAGTGTGTGCGAACCTGGCGCTATGACCTATGTGGTTATGTCGGCGCAGGAATGGGGTTCGGTGATGACAGCCCTGAAAGAAGTCGGTTATCACTGGTCGTCAACAATTATCTGGGCAAAGGATTCCCTTGTGCTCTCACGAAAAGATTATCACACGCAGTATGAGCCGATCTGGTATGGTTGGCTGAACGGAGAAAAGAGGCTTTGTCCACTGCAAGACCGTCAGCAAAGCGACCTGTGGCAGATTCCTCGCCCTAAAAAATCGGAGGAACATCCCACTATGAAGCCTGTTGTTTTGGCGGGAAAAGCAGTCAGCAATTCCTCACGGTTGGGAGATACAGTACTGGATTTATTCGGTGGCTCCGGCACGACACTAATTGCCTGTGAGCAATCCGACAGGATAAATTGTTCAATGGAGCTCGACCCAAAATACTGTGATGTTATTGCTAAGCGATTTATAGAATTTCAAAATAGCGATGAAGGGGTATTTCTGCTCCGTGAAGGAGACATAACAGCATATCATGAATTGATGTAAATTATGTATAAAAGGGCAACCAAACTGTTTTTGCTTGGTTGCCCTACACTGATAAATTTGAATTTGTCAGCTTTGTGTTATGCTCATAATCTCTACAATAAATCCAAGTTTATATTCTTCTCATTTCATCTATTTTTTTTGCTTTTTGATATGCCAAATTCAAAAACTGCTGAATATTTAGATGTTCATAATCCCAATTCATGGGTTCTAAGGATGTAGCGCCTTGATATCCAGTAATTTTTATTTTTTTCATGACACTAATCCAATCTATACTTCCATCAAATGGTAGCTGATGTTGATTATGCTTTCCCCCGTTATCTTGTAAATGTAGAGCTATTAATCGATTCCCGTATAGTTTCAACAAATCATCATTAGGGGCGTAATTTTGGTGATGACAACTATCATAACAATATCCTACATTTTTTGATTGGAATGTACCTAATATCAACGCCAAATTATTAATATTACTTAGATTTTCAAAAGCAACTTGAACATCCTTTTTTGCTGCCTCACTAATAATATTTTCTAATCTTTTAATACCTAAATTATTTATTGGATGCTCATCATTAGGTAAATGAATAACCATTGTTGGAATATTATTTTGAAAGCAATCTTTTACGCATTGCAAATAACTTTGAAATACGCTTTTTCCATCCAAATTGTCTAATGACAGGCAATTTTGCTCATGAACTGGCGCGTGAATGTTTTCTATATGCAATCCTGCATTTCTTGCAAATTGAACATCTTTCTGATAACGAATGCCTCTACCGAACTTGTCACTCCACCACAGCATTACGCAATCAAAGCCAGCTTTTTTTATCAATTTATATCTTTTTTCAAAAGGCACATCATAACTCGCACCATAACCAAAGCAATCATATATTCCTATCATTTAAGTCCCCTACAAATTCCGGTTTGTCAATCCCACGGGGTATTACAACCCGCTTCCATATTGAATGTATTTACTTTACATTTTATCACGAAAATATAAAAAATTCAACGTCTTGATTTTTAACTTTATACAAGTAAAATGTCCATATTTTGTGACTTGATTTTACAGCCGAAAAGAGTGATTAATGTAAGTATCGAAAGGCATAAATCATTTTATAGGAGATTTTGAAAATGCAAGAATTTAACTTTAACGTAACAGGTGCAGAACGAAAAAGACTGGTGAGTGCAATCAGCGAAGTTTTAAATGCGCCGGCAAAATATCTCGGAGCACCATCCTTCGCATATGAAGTGGGTGGATATAATATCAGCATTGATGGGGTTGTCACTGGTGAAGAAAACCAGAACCTTTTTGCAGGTCTTGCAGAGTATGGATTTACACCAGAGCAGAAACTTCAAGAGGAAACTTCCGCCCAAACAGAGCCGGAAACAAACAGACTGGTTATTGAATATCCACTCGACGGTTTTACACTTAAGGCAATCGACAACCTGACCAAGATGGTTTTCGCAAAAGAGGAGCTTATAAAAAAAGCACTGGGAGCAGAGGAGTTGCCAATTCAAATCCCCGACGAACAGCACATTGCATTTCCTTGGTTTTCAATAGATTCAGACGGTGATACCGTCAACGCATATGCACAATTTATCACCGCCTTGTGTAAAACAGCAAAAGATAAAAAGCGTGTCACATCCACAGCTCCTGAAGTCTTTGAAAATGAAAAATTCGCCATGCGGGTTTGGCTGATAAGTCTGGGTATGGTCGGCACGGAATTTAGTACAGCACGAAAGCTAATGATGAAAAATCTCAATGGGAATTCCGGCTGGCGTTATGGAAAACCAGAAAAAATTATCCCTGCCACCGAGGGAAGTGAGGTGCAATGTGATGAATAATTTCCCTTCACAAGCTGAAATATTGCGCTTACGGACGAAATATCCGCCCGGCACACGGGTTGAACTGACCGCACCAATGAATGATCCATACATCAAGCTTAATGCAGGAGAACGCGCAACGGTATTGGGCGTGGACGATGCAGGGAATATACTTTGTCGGTGGGATTGCGGATCGGGGCTGAATTTGATTACAGCTGTGGATGAGTTTAGGATTGTGGGTGAATAGTATACAAAAAGGGTAGGAATACAACTTATATAGGGAGTGTTGATACAAAAATACAATTCGGCTAGTCAGGGATGAACTTCTGCATCCATGCTCTCTATTTGTATGTTTCAATGCATTTTGTTAAGAAAAGTTTTTTGAATTTGCAAGGAATCAAAATTACACAATTTCTTCCTCACACATTTTTTCCGCTTGCTCAATGATTAATTCAACTGCAGTAGGTTGTTTATCAGGCGGGTATTTATATTTTCTAAGAAGTCTCTTAATGGTAATTCTCATTTGTGCTCTAACACTTTCCCGAATATCCCAATCCACCTTGATATTGCTCTTTATACTGATGGTAAGCTCCTTAGCTATTTGCTTTAAAATGTCATTCTCATAGAATTCCTTAGCGGATTCATTCGAAGATATTGCATCATAAAAAGCTAACTCATAATCTGACAGCCCAAGTTCCGCTCCTCTCTTATGAATGTTGTTCATATCCTTCGCCATATCAACCAAAGCCTTAATGACCTCAGCAGTTTCCAAGGAGCGTTTTTCGTATTGGTTGACCGATGCTTCAAGCATCTCAGAGAATTTTTTGGCTTGTACTACGTTATTTTTCGCGATAGACTTGATTTTTCCATCTAACAGTCTACGCAATAGTTCCAGTGCTAAGTTCTTTTGCGGTAGCCCTTTTACTTCCTCTAAAAACTCGTCTGATAGAATAGAAATGTCAGGTTTGTTTAACCCAACAGAAGCCAAAATATCTACAACCTCTTCCGAAATTACCGACTTAGAGACTAACTGGCTGATTTCATATTCAATCTGATCCCTTGTCTTTCTTGGCTTATCTTTCGGTAAAATCTTTATAATTCCAGACTTAACGGCTTTGAAATAGCTAATCTCAATATTGATCTGCAACGCCGCATCTGAAGTCGAACACAAAGCGTACGCTTTACCAATCTCTGCGACCAAGTTTAAAAACTCTTTTTTATCGCCCTCATCCCTGCCAAGGACGAAATCGACACCTTTAATGATACACTGTATGCGTTCTGATGATGTGCCTGTAAGGTATGATGAGTAATCTAAACCATGCAGAACCCTCTGTATTTGCTCGTATTTTTCTAACATCAAGTCGATAGCAATTTGTGGATCAATACCTGTTGTTTTCTTGTCCGATGGGGTATATTGAGCCAGTGCACTTCTGAGATTATCAGCAATTCCAATATAATCGACAACTAACCCACCGGGCTTGTCCTTAAACACCCGATTAACTCTTGCAATTGCTTGCATTAAGTTGTGACCACTCATAGGTTTATCAATATACATCGTGTGTAAACAAGGCACATCAAAGCCGGTGAGCCACATATCACATACAATTACAATTTTCAATTCATCATTAACATCTTTCATCCTCTTTGCCAGCATCTTTTTCTGCAAAGCCGTAGTAGAATGTAGTTGAAAATCAGCGGGATCTGATGCAGCAGATGTCATTATAACTTTAATAACACCTTTATCGACCTCATCACTGTGCCATTCAGGGCGATGCTCAACAATCATTGAGTATAGTTTGACAGCTATCTTTCTTGACATAGCAACGAACATAACCTTGCCGTCGATTGCTTTTTGCCGCAGATCATAGTGTGTAAGGAAATCCTTAACAACAACATCAATTCTACCATCAGTTCCGACAATGGCTTCTAATCGAGCCCACTTGCGTTTTTGCGTTTCAGCGTAGGTTTCTTCTTGACCCTCAAGGATGTTTTCATACTCTTCATCAATACGAGGTTTTAAGTCTTGTGAAATATCCAATTTGGCAATACGGCTCTCATAATAAATGGGAACTGTAGTTTTGTCCTTGACCGCTTGTGTCAAGTCGTAAATGTCGATGTATTCACCAAAAAGTGCAGGGGTGTTTTTGTCGCTCAATTCGACGGGTGTGCCAGTAAATCCGATGAAGGATGCGTTTGGCAAAGCATCTCGCATATGTTTTGCAAAGCCAAAGGACACCTTGCCATCCTTTTCTTTTGCCTCTAAACCATACTGACTCCTATGGGCTTCATCTGCAATTACTACAACATTGAGCCTTGTGGTGAGTGTTGCAATGGACTGATCGCTTTCATCCGGTGAAAACTTTTGAATTGTTGTGAAAATAATGCCACCCGCTTTAACGCTTAGCAGTTCACGCAGTTGACTTCGGGTTTCGGCTTGTTGAGGTGTTTGACGAAGATAGTCGGCACTCTTAGAAAACGTGGTAAAAAGTTGGTCATCAAGATCGTTTCTATCTGTTATGACAACAATCGTAGGGTTATTCAACTCCATAACCAACTGCCGTGTGTACATTAGCATAGAAAAGCTTTTGCCACTTCCCTGAGTATGCCAAATAACACCCGCTTTTCTGCTACCATTTTCAGCAGTAGCAAGGTGCGTTTCGTAAAGAGCTTTATTGACCGCGAAATATTGATGATAGCCAGCCAAAATCTTGAAAGACTTTTCATCCTCATGGACGTAAAAGCTATACTCTGAGATAATGCTTAAAAATCTTTTTTTATCCATCATTCCATACAACATTACTTGCAATTGTGAAAGAGACAAATGATTGTCGTTTTTTCCATCAATTGTTCTCCAAAACATAAAGCGATCAAGGTCAGAAGTTATCGTTCCAACTTTTGCATTTATTCCGTCACTGGTTATCAAAAATGCGTTGTAGTTGAATAATGTAGGAATATCTCTTTTGTAAGTCTGTAATTGATTGAATCCATCTACAATGTCGGTATCTTCATTTGTGGCATTTTTTAATTCAATTACCACAAGGGGAATCCCATTCATAAATACAACAACATCCGGTCTGCGTTCCTTACCATTTTCGATAATGGTGTATTGATTAACCGCTAAAAATTCATTATTTTCAATGTCATTGCCATCAAAAATATAAGCTTTTTCCGTTTTAATGCTACCATCTTCTTGACGAACTTCAACATCGATCCCGTCGGTAATAAACTTTTGAAAAGCAATGTTGTTTTGCACAATTGATAGACTTTGCTGACGAGTAATCTTTTTTACCAACTCAGCTAGGACAGAGTGAGAGTATTGTCTGTTAATGCGTTTGAGTGCGCTATGAAGACGTTCATAAAGAACCACATCTCCAAAACCCTCTCGTTCGGCAAAACTCCCTCCCTTGGATATATCTGGTCCGTAGAGTGTTTGATAGCCTAAGTCCTGAAACCATTCTAAAGTTGCTTGTTCGAGATCGCTTTCTACAAACTGAGACATATCAATCACCTACTCTTTCTGTTTCAACTTGGATCATTTTATTCACAATTAGCTCTGCCACTTGTTCGCATAACTTGTTTTCTATCTTGAGCATTCTAAGAGCCTTCTTGATAATTAATTTGTTATAAGAGACCTTATCTGGAAAGTTAAACCAATCGGGTTGAGTAAATAGATTCTTGCTGCGTTTGACTTCTCGTATTGCTCGTTCATTTAATTTCTTATCACCGATATGCGAAATTATGGCTTTTTCAATAATTGTGTTTTTATTTGTAACTCTACGATCAAAGGCTTCTTTAGCTTCCTCAATCTCCTGTGAAGCGTGCAAAACTTCGCTATTTTTGTTGGAAATCCGCTCTAATATTATATCGATATCTTCTGCACTTTCTTTTGATAGCTGTTTTGTCGTTTGTTTTATGTATTGCGCCTGATGTTCAAGTTCTGGAAAAAGTGTTGCGTGACTAATCCCCAACTGCTCAAGTTCTTTTAAAATATGTTCTTTGCATTCCGGTGGAATTACATAAGAGTGTAATTTTTCAACACGCTTTTCCGGCAAATCAAAGAGTTTGCGGTGATCATTTGGCAACTTAGTATATTCAGACTTAATATAGCTGATTGTTGCATTTTCGCCTTCACCAACCACATCTTCATCTAAAGTGATTTTCCCATCACGAAGATCGCGAAGATAATCATTTCTCATGTTTTTTATATTCGAAACACATTTGTTTTTAATATCAAAAGGTATCTTTTTAAGTGCAAATAAGTCTGATTCTTGCTTATTATATATCAATCCAAATATGATGAAAGCTCCGGACTGGGCTTTAATTCTTGCGTTATTCATGCTTGAAACAACGCTTCTGTAGGGCTTCTCAATCAAATATTGCACGAGTCGATCGTCATCAAAGTCTCCTTCCATATAAGGACGCAATTTCATTATAAATTTCGAGAGAGTAAAGCTATCTTCTTTGCAAAAATGCGCCAGTTCTGCCAATACGGTTATTCGATCATCGTCAGGTTCTAGTGGATCATCTGCAATAACAAATACCTCGCCGTAGGTTTTCTTTTCCAGTACAGCATCGTTGATTATCGTCTGTGCGTTCTCAGAAAGAATTGCTTTTTCATTCTCAGAAATCAGAGTAGCTATTTTTTTATATTCTTTTACTTCATCGCTTTGCTCACAGGCAAAATACAATGCTACCAACGGATTGTTGGTTACATCAAGCAATCTACTCGGAAGACCATAGTGTTGCATTTTTGTAAGCTTTTCGTAAGCTGAATTTTGATTAGAAAAATCAGAGGGGCTGGAAAGCAACAATCGACTATACATATTGCTTTCCTCAGCAAGCCAGCCATTGCGAAAAATACTTGGGTGAACACTCCATTCCGCATTTCTTTGACCTCTAAAAAACAGACGACCGGGATTCTGTGAATTATCCAAAGCCTTGTCCAACAACTTTATCTCATTAACAAATTCATGGACAGAGTGTATGAATTTAATTGCATTAATATTTTTCTCTTCCAAAAGCTATTCCTCCCGTACTGGTAGTTCACCACTCATCAGCTTTGGCAGAAGTGTATCCCTTATTTCAGCTAGTATAGCATTTTCTTCTTTTAGTAATGCTATTTTTTGCTCAATAAGCTTTGCTATTTCCTCAAATCGTAATTGTAATTCTATTGGTGGCACTACCATATCAAACATTTTAAACGCTTCAAATGGAAAGTTTTGACGAGTTGTCCCAATAGCATGATGCTTGATGTTTTCTAAAAACATTGGCTGCTTCATGTAATAGTAAAAAAAAGTAGGGGTAATGGATTCTTTCATCTCAAATACAATATAAATAGGGCTAACCAAACCGACCTCAAAATCGGTTAACATTGCAATTGAGCCAATGTTTGCTCTGGCAGGATTGTACGCAACCTGATTTCGCCGTACTACTTTGTAATTTGTGGTGCTTTGACTATAAACCTGTTTTGTAAAGACATCATCAGATAGTTTGAATTCTCCTTCTTTAACGACTGAAAGTACAGGATAATCACTATTCTCGTTGTTTTTATTTTTAACTTCTGCTATATTATCAAAAACAGTTGAACGTTGCCAACCTTTTGGAATGTCGTTTTCAGATTTCCCGGCTGTATTTGTATAATTGAAATTTCCGAACCAATTTTTATAAATTAATTGAACTGTTTTCTTCAGCAAAGTGACTTGTTCATCATTATTGATAATTTTTGAAACTAAAGAGCGTATTTTTTTCGCAATACTTTTTTGAATTTCAACGTGAGGCAGTATTAATTCTATCTCATTTAACAATTTAATAGGTAACTGAGGTTGCGCGCTACCTGTCTTGATTTGTTCAATTTGATTTTTAACAAAGCTGGATTGGATTTGATAATATAAATATTCTGAGCAGTATTCATTTGGGTTTACACGTAAAATGACCATGCCAGAATTAATTCGAATATTATTAAATGGTATTAACGCATTATAAAGAGCTGTGTTGCCTACAGTACCTCGAGTTGTTAAAATGATATCGTTCCTTAACAATTTTCCGTTTTTTAGCATTGAATCTTTTTCTTCGGTTATAAACATAGTGTTTTCAAAATTGAACCCACTAATTGTCACATTTTTGGCATTTAAAAATAAGCAAAATTCCTGATCATAAAAATCACTTTGCTGAGGATAGTTTTTCCCGCGATCTCCATCTATGATCAAAATGTTTGTATTTTTTATAGGTTTAGCATTATACACGTTCTCACCTCCGAATTATAGGGTAAATCCAATGGTTTTAAGCTGTTTTTTCAATTCTGCGTCTAAGTTTTTCGATTCGCTCATAATATCAGAAAGTTTTTTTATCAACCTATTCATTTTTTCTTCAAATGGCTCGTTATCATCTTCAACCAGATTAATCCCTACATAACTTGCAGGGGTAAGGTTATAATCCTTCGCCTTGATTTCCTCTAATGTTGCAACTTTCCAAAAGCCTTGTTTATCTTCATAGCTAAAGACTGTACCATCTTTCTTTATCGCTTTATTTTCGTGGTTACGAAAAGAATGATAGGCAGCAGTTATGTCATCAATTGCTTTCTGTGTAAGTTGTCGCTGTGTACGACTATCTTCATATTGTTCTGTTTCCATATTGCGTGCATCAATAAACAAAATTTCACCATGTCTGTCACGATGTCCATTTTTCAATTTATTTCGCGCAACAAACCAAAGGCACACAGGAATAGAAGTCGTTGAGAACAATCCTCCCGGTAAGGTTACAATACAGTCGATTTTATCATCCTCAATCAAATTCTTGCGAATAGTGTATTCGCTGATAGTAGAAGATGAAAGAGAGCCATTAGCCAGAACAAACCCAGCCGTTCCACTCGGTGCTAAGTGATAAAGCATATGCAAAATCCAAGCATAGTTGGCATTTCCTGTTGGTGGGATTCCATACTTGCCCCAACGAGCGTCATCAATTAGGCGTTCGCCACCCCAGTCGCTGATGTTAAATGGAGGATTAGCCATGATGTAGTCCGCCTTTAAGCTCTTGTGCTGGTCATTGTGGAACGAGTCTGCATTCTGTTGCCCCAAATTTGCTTCAATGCCACGGATAGCTAAGTTCATTCTGCAAAGCTTCCAAGTATTGTAGTTTGACTCTTGTCCGTAAATAGCAAGTTGACCATCAAGTCTACCTTGTCTATCCTCAACAAATTTTTCGCTTTGTACAAACATACCTCCCGAACCGCAGCAGGGGTCGTACACACGCCCATCGTGGGGTTCAATCATAGCAACAATAAGTTCAACAACACTTCTTGGAGTGTAGAATTCTCCACCGAGCTTACCTTCGGCACGAGCAAATTTGCCCAAGAAGTATTCATATACAGTGCCTAATGTATCTTTGCTGGCATCACTACCAATTTCAAGTTCAGAAAGCAAATCGACAAGCCTTCCTAACGATGTTTTATCCAAGGATGCTCTTCCAAAATCTTTAGGAAGCACACCACGCAGAGGAGAGTTTTCTTTTTCAATCTCATACATAGCATTGTCAATCACTTGACCAATAGTAGGGTCTTTAGCTTTGTTTTTGATATTATCCCAGCGCGCATTTTGAGGAACCCAAAATACATTTTTTGCAACATATTCATCTCTATCTTCAGGATCGGCATATTCGTCCTGCGAAACTTCTTCATATGCTCTTTCAAAGCTGTCAGAAATATACTTAAGAAAAATCAACCCTAAGCAAACGTGTTTATACTCGGCAGAATCCATATTGTTGCGTAACGAATCCGCCATTTTCCATAAATCTTCTTTTCTCAACTCAGCCATTTCACTTACCTCCGTTATATAATTTCACATCTGCGCCCAAATCTGTTTATCATTAGATTTTTCTTTTGTGGTGCGTATTATTTGCAACACTGCTGTGTTTCCCATAAGATACTCTTTAATATCAACGGGGAGGTCGTTACGCTCCTTTGCTGCTAAATCAAAAAGTATATTTCTAATGTCGGGATTATCGTCAAGTTTTAGTTCTTGAATTATTTTTTCAAGCAACTCCTTCTCGGGTGGTTTATTATTACCTTTTTCAATATCGCTAATGTAGGTCGGTGTTTTGCCTAATGTTTTTGCAAGTTCTCGAATGGAAATACCGTTTGCTTTTCTTACTGCCCTCATAAACTTGCAAATATAAACTCATCGCTCTCAGGATAAATTAAAATCTCATCTTTAATTAAGCCTCTATCCACTTTCTCTTTCGGCAAGAAAACTACCTACATAAATAAGTTAGTCAGCAAATATAATATTATAACATATTTAAAAGCTTAGTGTCAAAAAACAATTTATGACGTTTTGTAAGTAATTAATTACTTAATTTCAGCTTTGCATATAAAACAAATAATCTGCATTCTCATCATGTGTTTCTATTAAAAAGCTGGCTGGGCGAAATCTGTAAGTTACATTAAATCATTACTGATTTTTTGTTTTTCATACAGACAATATAAATATTTCCCACGCAGTGAGCGAGAATCATTACAAAATCAGATATACTTTCACACGCACTGCTACACATATTTTTAGGCTTTTGACACTCATTAGCGATAAACGTCAGCTCGACCCTCATCTTCCAAGGATGATTTATAGGATTTTCATACCTAACAATTAAGTCATCATACCGAGCTATTTTAATTAAGGTTGTTATAACATTTTTCATGTTTTATTTCCTAATATATTATTGCTATGATATGCCTTTATTTATTTAAACATAATTGGAAGCTTTTAAAAAATCTCGTAAATGCTTTTACATAAAAAAACGATAATCATAAATAGATCCTTCATATTGCGATAGTAGGCATCCAATACGAGCTATTTCATTGGAGGATTCTATTGTACAAGGCAACTTAGAGTAAAGACCGAAGCTGTTCCAATTCATTTTGGATAGTCCTAAAATTTCAGTTGCAATTTGTGCCATATTTCCCAAACCGTAATGTTTGACGATCTTTAGCGGAAGCGGAATGGTCTTTCCGCCTTGAATGTACTTAAATTTAGGATTTTTTATTGACGGTGCGATACCATGAGTATACAAAAGCATAGTATTTTCATTCAATGGAAAACATAATCCCCGTCGAACTGGATATCCATCTATACTAAATTCCTTAGAAAATTCAAAACATCGAATATCGTCCTCATAATTGATTTCTAATAGTTCAATATCAATAATCCCTGCGGATGAAAGGCACTTCACAAGCCCGTCAACTTCCTCTTTTCTAAATGGAGTTCGTTTATGAATTACCACTCTCTTTGGGAGTTCAGTAAAAGACTTATAAAACAATTCCTTTATATTAAGACCAAGCTTATACGCTTCATTTTCTGTCAAAAAAGGGTTCTTCCTGTGGTCTAAAACAACATCATTGAGCTTCGAAAGCTTATACTTTAATCCTTGCCCGTCTGCGGAATATATGTGACTACATCCCACGACTACATCAGTTCCCATATCAGATTTATTTATGCTGTAGCCAATTCCAGCAAAAGCAGTGTCTTGACGCAAACCAGAAATCACCCATGGTATGCGACAAGATTTCACATATATCGCAAGGGATAGTGCCCACATTATTTGGCAACGCATATTACTTTCAAGTGTTTTCTCTCTGATAAATTGCGTTGCAATATTCTTTTGAACAGCGTATGCTTTAATAAAGTTGTGTAAATCATAGTTTTCAAATTTATCTGAAAATGATGTTAACCATTCAAAATCTTTGGGTATGTAGATAAGAATAACATCGGTTTGAAGTAAACTTAATTTATCTATCTGGTGTATGATGGTTTCTCCAAATTCTCTTGCCGCTGCTTTTATGTCAGATTCACTTGGATCATTCATATTCACCCACTGCGGTGAAGTAGCAAGAGGGATATTTAATCCTACGTTAAAGGCATCGTAAAAGCCCGGAAATGGTAAGACGTACTCTATGTTATACTTCACTTCGGAATGCTGATTATTAAGTTCGCTCAAGAAAGCATAAAACTTAGTTGAATCGTTCTGAGGACAAATGACACCTATGTTAATAGATGATCGCAACACCTTACTATTTAAATTGAAGTCGTAGGGGCTGTTTTGCAATAGTCCTCTCATAGGGTGAAAATCATTAACCCTTTTATTTTGGTGTGGATTAAAGAAAGTTAGTTCTGGATCACGACATTCAATTCCGTTCATGATTACTCGCCTGGAATCAATTGAGTCAGGTAAATTTAATTGATAACCACTTAAATTATTTCTTATTCCAATTAAAGCACTATTCGAACCAATAGTAAAAGGGAAATTGTCTTTGCTTGTAGCCGGGAAATATGCTTTCACTGTGTTGCTACCTATAATAGTATTTTTCCATTTATCTATATAATTGTTAATACATAAATTTGGCTTGCTACCATTAATCCTTACTGAAAAAGCGTCTGCAAATAATTTTATAACCGATTTTGTATATCTATCCGAATCTCTAAAATGGTATGCAGGAACAAAAGATAAGTATGTATATTTGCAGTCAAATTTCAAAGAAAGTCGAACACCAAAATAAGCATGAATTGGAGAGTTTTCTATTTGATAAAAGAATTCATTCTTTGAGTCTTTTGTATCCCAGATTTTATCCTTAGAAAACGATAATCCGCTTTTGTCAGCTAATATTCTTGTTACCGCTCTGAGTAATAATTCTCTAAAAGTCCCATTGCTTAATACAAGCTCTCTGGAAAATGGTGCGACATCGATGCTGCCCATCAGTCGCTTGGAACACACTTCAGCTATTTTTTCTTTTTCACCCCAAGCATATACTAAATCCTTAAAAGGTACCGCAATTATATTATGTTCAGATAGTGACTTGCACACGTTCCATGACTTTTCATCAGAAGTGTAGCTCAATTTGAATTGGTAGCAGGTAGAAGGAAAGTTGATTGGGTATAAATTAGATTTAACAATCTTTTTCAATATACCGTCTGATTGTTGAAATGGTGTTGAAGTAAAATCTGTGTGATTTCCCAATGTATTCAAAAGGGAATCTATTCTATTGAGAAAAGGAGCATTGTCACTCATGCAGTGGCGTGATAACAACAGCATAGTTTTGTCAAATCCATCCGTGGGAATATAAAATCCTTGCCTTCCGTTGGCGACCATAGAATTTAACAAATCCTGAACAGAAGAAGAACAGTCTGCTCCATATCCACACCAATATAGTCTGCCTGCTCCAGGCTGAGAATAAGCATCTTTTAGTGCTTTCATTAGAGATTTGTCACGCCCACTATATCCGATAACGATTAGATTTCTCTTTGCAAGCTCATGTTGCAATGCTTTTATCAGAACATCGCTTTGTGAATCAAGTTCAGCGGTAGTGTTTTTTAATGGTCCATATTTGTAATCGCCATGAAGGGATACGCAAAGTAACTCCTTGTCTACATCGGATCTGTAAATACGTTCCTGTGATTCCAATGTAACTTCCACAGGTGTCAAGCTGTATTGATGTGCCGCCTTTAGAGATAAACCATCGAAATTAGTTGTCCAGATGCTTTTTATCCAACCAATCTCAGCAAGCATGGCCGCCAAGTGGTACCCTAAACTTGGGCTCTTGTTTTCAGTTAAATGTTGAAAATATTTTCTTCTGTCATCATTAATAGGGAACGCTTTTTCAGCGAAAAAAGAATACTCTTCATCGGAATTTTCCAGGGGGTAAACCCTTTGTGAATTTAACCAGTTTTGAATCGCAATGCGGACGTTGTCAATCTTTATGTTCTTAAATGAATCTGCTGATATAGGATTTTGAGAAGTAAATATTTCATGCTTCCAATCCCAGATACAATCAGAAGCAGAAGGTACTCCCGACTCCACAGAAGCTCCTGCACCTAAAAGCAGCGAGTGCGTCGTATCCTTATTTTGTTTAAGTGAACGAATAAACTCGTCAAATTTTAGTGTTTGCATAATGAACTCCTTTTCAAATTAATTTTTGTTCCTTTTGTTTATTAAAATTCAGACATCTTCTAAATATATTGCAATGTGCTATTAATAACATATATCCAACTTTCCATTATGGTATTAATATAAGTACTACTGAACTGCGCATTGGTACAATAAAAGTACAAGGATCTAACCATATGCATAGGTTGAAAACTTGTGCTCATTTTATTACAATAAGTGGAGCAATAGTCTAGCATAACTTCGCATAGATTTCGCATCCGATTTTTGTAAGGATCTCACAATTTGCAATTAAAACTTCGTGATTTAACACATTCAAAATTATGCTAAGAAGCTCACTAGATACAGGAACTTTATCTATTGAGAACTATCAATTTTTAGCTTTATTTTTTGCCAGCATAGTTCTTTAATTTCGCTGTTCCTAATTCTCCTATTCTTTTTAGGCTCGTTTTCTACTATCTTTTCAGCCAATTTCTTTAAATCTTGCGGAGAAACCGCATTTGAAATCTCTGCCATCCAAAAAAGTAGCTCTCCGCATGGCGTAAAAGGATATGCTTTGTTTTCTTCTTTTTCTAAACAGTAACTCATAATATGCTGCCATTGGCTTGGGATATCACCAGATTTTACATTTGATAAATAACCTGTTCCATAACGCTGATGAAATCCCCCTTTTATTAAATATGTCGTAATCTCACAGGGGCTGTTTTCTTTGCTTTCATAAAAACTCTTTACTTGTCCAAACGTCATTTTTACCTCCTAATTTCTGATTTGTGATCTGCAAATTAAAAAGCAGATCATCTGTTAATAAAACAATTATTTATAGCAGATCTAAATGCTTATTATCTTCAAATTCCGACATTTTCTACTATTTCATTTTACTACTTATTACACAAATAGTCAAATATTTCCCGCAAAAAAATTGGACAATTTCTATTACATTTTTATTGCACATATAATTTAATAGCCTACCGGGGCTCTGTAAGAACTTCGGTTTTATTCGTCGGAGGTGGCTATGTGGAAGAAATTCGGAGCATAAAAAATTACAAACCCTCTCATTTTAAAGCGGAGGGTTCAATATATAAGTCACGCTTTGCGGACTCAGCGGTGTTTTTTGTCAACAATCTGCGTCATACCAAGGGCCGCTGGTACGGCGAGCCGTTTGAGCTTATTGACTGGCAGGAGCAGATTATTCGCGACCTGTTTGGTATCGTGCGTCGATATGACGAGTGCCGTCAATTCCGTACCGCATATGTTGAAATCCCCAAAAAGCAGGGTAAATCAGAGCTTGCGGCGGCGGTAGCACTTCTACTTACTTGTACGGATGCGGAGCGTGGTGGGGAAATTTATGGTTGTGCGTCAGACCGCAGTCAGGCAAGTATTGTTTTTGATGTGGCTGTACATATGATTGATCAGTTTCCGGCATTTAAAAAGTTTATAAACCTGAATATTGCGCAAAAGCGTATGACCTTCACGCCCCTTGACAGCTTTTATCAGGTGCTTTCTGCGGATGCTTACACAAAGCATGGTTTAAATGCTCATGGCGTAATTTTTGATGAACTGCACGCTTTGCCGGACAGACGGCTTTTCGACGTTATGACCAAGGGGTCAGGTGATGCCAGAGAACAGCCACTTCATTTTATTATAACAACAGCCGGTGTGGACAGAAATTCTATCTGTTGGGAAATGCATCAAAAAGCCGAGGATGTTCTTCTGGGTAGAAAAATTGATCCAACCTTTTACCCTGTTATATACTCTGCCGCTGATGATGACGACTGGACTTCTGAGGAAGTCTGGCGCAAAGTCAACCCATCTCTTGGAATAACCGTTACTATGGAAACTATGCGAAATTCTTATGAAGATGCTAAACTGAACCCTATAAATGAGAATATCTTTCGCCAGTTGCGCCTTAAAACAATCGGTGCGTTGGATGAATATGGAGAAATGGGACAGCTGTGCCTTTAGATTTGACACAAAACTTCTTGAAAGCAGAGCGTGCTACGGTGGCTTGGATTTATCCAGCACTACGGATATTACAGCATTTGTACTAGTATTTCCGCCGGAGGACGAGGAAGATAAATATATCGTTTTGCCATTTTTCTGGATACCCGACGAATGCCTTGAAACAAGAGTGCGTCGCGACCATGTTCCTTATGATATGTGGAAAGCGCAAGGCTTTCTTAACACTACAGAGGGCGACGTAATTCATTATTCATTTGTGGAAAAACATATCGAGGAGCTTGGCAAAAAATATAACATCAAAGAAATAGCTTTTGACCGATGGGGCGCTTGGGAAATGACTCAGAACCTTGAAAATGCTGGGTTTACTGTCGTTCCATTTGGTCAGGGGTATAAGGATATGAGCCCGGCGACAAAAGAACTAATGCGTCTGATACTGGAGAAAAAAATCGCACATGCTGGCAATCCTCCTCTGCGCTGGATGGTGGACAATTTATATGTAAGCGCCGATGCGGCTGGGAATATCAAGCCAAATAAGCAAAAGGCAACGGAGCGTATCGACGGTGCTGTGGCGACAATTATGGCGCTTGACCGTGCAATTGTTCATGAAGATCACGAGAGCATATATGATAAGCGCGGAATGATGGTTCTCGATCCAAATCACCCGGATGGCTATTATTACGGTAACAAGTGAGGTGGCTGAAATGGGACTATTTTTTAATAAAAAGCCAAAAACTACAGACAGCCTATCCACCAGCCGAAGTATTTTCTGGGGTGGCTCAACCTCCGGTACATATGTAAATGAAACTACCGCTTTGCAAACAGCGGCGGTTTCTTCCTGTGTAAGGGTAATTTCGGAGGCGATTGCCTGTCTGCCTCTTCAAGTTTACCGATATGACCAAAACGGCTCCAGAATCATTCCGGAGCATTACCTATATAATCTTTTACATAATGCCCCGAACGCTGAAATGACCAGCTTTGTGTTTCGTGAAACCCTCATGAGTCATCTACTTTTATGGGGCAATGCCTACGCGCAGATTATCCGTGACGGTGGAGGTCGGGTGCGGGCGCTGTATCCTTTACTTCCAAGTAAAATGGATGTTTGTCGAAATGAAAATGGACAGATTTATTACACCTATTGGCGTGACAGAGACGAAAGTCGTCCTAATGAAAAAAGTGGCGGAGTGGTTCTTGCAAAAGAAGATGTTTTGCACATTCCGGGACTGAGCTATGACGGGCTGGTGGGATATTCCCCGATTGCTCTTGCCAAAAATGCAGTAGGAATGGCTATTGCCACTGAAGAATATGGCGCAAGCTTTTTTGCAAATGGTGCAAATCCCGGCGGTATTTTAGAACACCCCGGAACAATTAATAATCCAGGGAATATCAGAGATTCATGGGAAGCGATTTACAAGGGTGCTAAAAATTCCGGCAAGGTCGCTGTTTTGGAGGACGGACTAAAATTTCATCAGATAAGTATTCCGCCAGAACAGGCGCAATTTTTAGAAACACGCAAATTTCAGCTGAACGAAATCGCCCGAATTTTCCGTATTCCGCCACACATGATTGGTGATTTAGAAAAGAGTAGCTTTTCCAACATAGAACAGCAATCCCTGGAATTTGTGAAATACACACTTGACCCTTGGGTGGTGCGCTGGGAGCAGTCTATGCAACAAGCTCTTATACTGCCTTCTGAAAAAGAAGCTGTATTTATTAAATTTAATCTTGACGGTCTGCTTCGGGGCGACTATGAAACCCGCATGAAAGGCTATGCAATCGGCATACAAAATGGATTTTTGAGCCCTAACGATATCCGCAGGCTTGAAAATCTCAACGAAATTCCTGATGAACAGGGCGGCAACAATTATATGGTCAACGGAAATATGGTAAAGCTTGCTGATGTCGGTGCGGCATACGGTAAAAACGGAGGCGATAAGGTATGAATAAATTCTGGAATTTTATAAAAACAGAGGGTGAAGAACGCACTTTATTTCTTGACGGTGCAATTTCAGACGAAACGTGGTGGGGCGACGAAATCACACCGAAATTATTTCGTAACGAATTGGAATCAGACAGTGGAAATATAACGGTCTGGATAAATTCACCCGGTGGAGATGTTTTTGCCGCCGCGCAGATTTATAATATGCTGAAAGAATACTCAGGAAAAGTCACTGTAAAAATTGACGGTATTGCAGCCTCTGCTGCTTCTGTTGTTGCTATGTCAGGTAATGAAGTGCTTATGTCCCCTGTTGCAAATATGATGATTCACAATCCAGCGACTATTGCAATTGGTGACAGCGAGGAAATGCTCCGTGCTAAGCGTATGCTTGATGATGTTAAAGAGTCGATAATCAACGCTTATCAGATAAAAACAAAACAGTCCCGTGATGCCCTTTCCGAAATGATGAATACAGAATTCTGGATGGATGCACATAAAGCGGTGGAGCTGGG
>QKCF01000187.1 GCA_003246935.1 Sunxiuqinia sp.
ACCAGAAACTTCTGCACCTCCGATTCAACAACATCATTGCCGGATAAAGCAGGCTTCAACTCATCCCGATTCTCGGGAAGTCCTTGCTTTACGTAGAATGCCAAAGCCCTAATTTCTTCAGGTTGAAATGTAACACCAAAGGCAGGCATTCCCATTTCCTCCTGACCCGACGTAATACTGTGAATGACATTCTCAATATCATTGCCATACATCCAGTCTTTCTTTTCAAACTTTTCGAGATTTGCGCCGTGACAGCCCGCACAATACTGTTGGTAATGTTTTGCAGCTAATTCATGTTCTTCACGACTTAGCTGGCCATTCCCGGAAGAACAGGAACAGATTATCAAACCAGCGAGTATACCCCAACTAATGGCAAGTTTATTTTTCATCATCACATCAGAATTTATTTACCCTAACAAGCAATATTCGAAAAGGTTAAGAAAAATTCAGATTGAATTTAATTATTAAAAAATTGTAGACATACCGGACTAGGAATGTCATAACTCTTGCCTGTGAAAGTTAATCTGCCGTTTTGCTGATCGCGTGAAAAAACAGCTACGTTATGGCTGTACTGATTGGCAACCATTACAAATTTGCCATCGGGCGAAATAGCAAAATTACGAGGCCAGTTGCCTTGAACCGGTTCGTTCTGAATTAACTTCAATGTTCCGTCATCTGTGTTTCTCGCAAACACAGCTATTGAGTTCAACCCGCGGTTCGAGCCGTAAACAAAGCGCTCGTCCGGGCTAATATGGATATCCGCGCCTGCTTTGGTTCCATCAAAATCAGCAGGCAAACTGGATACAGATTGAATAACTTCATAGCCATTATCTCCCCTTTTCAAAGTACTCACCATTGATGCCATCTCATTCATCACGTAAATAAACTCTGCATCTTTGGTGTAAGCAAAATGCCGGGGGCCTGCTCCCGGACCTGTTACCACATAAGGTTGAGCCGCAGGAACATATTTCGTCGAGTCGGAATCATAACGATAGAAAAATAACTTGTCCAAGCCCAAATCAGCGGTCATCAATAAAGTACCATCACCATTAAACTGCGATGAATGGGCGTGAGGTCCTTGTTGTCTTACTGTATCGGGACCAGAACCATAATGTTGTATCAACTGCGGCATTTCGGCCAGCGTACCATCCTCATTCACCGAGTAAATACTGATACTTCCACTGGTATAATTCGACGCAACCAACGTCTTACCATCAGGAGCAAGGCAGACATGGCAAGGATGATTTCCTAAAGTTGCCACTTGATTGAGTTTCGAGAGCGTTCCATCTTTTTCAATTTTATAAGAAGTAACTGAACCGCTATCCTGGTGGTTATAATCATTCACTTCACTTACCGCATACAAATATTGTTGATCGGGTGAAATACAGATAAACGATGGATTTTCATGATTGCTGGTTACGTTTTTAAACGACAAATCGCCGGTTTCTTGATCGAAATTATAAGCGTAAATACCTTCGCTGTTTTCAACAGAATAAGTCCCAATATAAAGTGTCAGCGACTTATTTTTTGGTTTGCAAGAAACAAACATGACCAAAACAGCACAACATGCCAATAAAGAAATTTTCATATAAATGTGATTAATATTAAAGCATCCCTGTCAACATTCTCCTCCCTCTTAGGTTGGAAAAACGATAATTGTTTAACAATGATTAAACAGCCCTTTTTGTAACTTGTTAAGATATAAACTAAACACGAAAGCGGCATGAAATTAAAGTCATTTTTACTCATCTTATTATTTATCGGATTAGCAGGACAAGCATACAGTCAACAATTAGTTGAAATCTGGCGAACCGGCCCGAAGCTTAAAACACCGGAATCTGCCCTTTACGACTCTGATCAACAAGTTATTTACGTTGCCAACATCAACGGAAACCCGACGGATAAAGATGGCAATGGTTTTATCTCAATCCTAAACATCGATGGTTCCATAAAAGATTTGCAATGGGTGACCGGGCTGGATGCACCCAAGGGGATGGCAGTCATGAATGGCAAACTTTATGTGTCGGATATTGATAATTTAGTCGAAATTGACATCGACGAAGCCAAAATCCTAAACCGTTACCCCGCTGCAAATGCAATTTTCCTGAACGATGTTGCAGCTTGTAAAAACGGGATGATTTTCGTTTCAGACAACCGAGCAGGTCGAATCTATAATTTGGAAAACGGCAAGCTCAACGTTTGGCTCGAGGGTAAAGACTTTATGCAAACAAACGGTTTATATACTGAAAACGGGAAACTATACGCCGGCTCGGAGGTACTTAAAGAAATTGACGTTAAAACGAAAGCAATTCAAGTTATTCAAACTGATTGTCAGGGAATCGATGGACTGGGTAAAGATGAACTTGGCAACTTTGTTTTCTCAAACTGGGTAGGAAGAATATTTTACCGACAAAATGGCGAGCTTACCAAAATGTGGGATTCCACAGCTGACGAAACCAATACTGCCGACATTTACTATGCAACTGATTTGAAGCTATTGTTAGTACCGACTTTCTTTAACAACCAGCTTGTAGCATATAAAATTGAACATTAGCCCCCAAAACAGAGAACCATCAAGAAAGGCCAAATAGCAGATAAATAGCCCATTATGGCTGATATAAAACCAGGTAAGTACTACTAGTGCACACGCGGATAAAAGTAAAAATCAACCGTTTTGTGACGGCTCCCAAAAAAAACTATAAAGCAATCATAAAGGCGGAATTTCACATTCCACTTTTTACATTCTTTAAAGTTCCGTCAAGATTTTTAATACTCGTCTCACTCATTTATTCGTACCTTGGCGCCTCATGTTGAAATTTACAAATGAGAAAATTAATTTCATTTTTTGCGTTGGTTTCGTTAAGCGTCGGTGCTTATGCACAAACAGAAAGCGAAACATCAACCTTTTACAGTCCTCAATTTAATTGGCATATCGATATCCCGCCGGGTTTTGAAGAAATTGAGCCTGCCGTTTGGGATCTTCAAAAAGGCGTACCCGATAGTTTGCTAACTGATAGCCTGGAATCAAGCTATCCCAAAACAATCCTGGCCTTTAAAAGTGCCGATTACAATTACTTTGAATCGAATTGGCAATCATACGATGAACAGGAACGAGGAAATTATAAGGATCATTGTCAATCGGTAGCCAATCAGCTTTATCAGACTTTTGCCGATCAGTTTCCTGATGCTAAAATTGATACTGCTACAAGTAATCAGTTAGTTGGATCTCTTGAGTTTGAAAAATTTGTTCTAAAAATGACGCTGCCTAATGGAGTTACACTCAACTCGTACATGTACAGTCGTTTATTTGACGACAAAGAGTTCTCTGCCAACGTATTTTACGTGAATAACGAACTTGGAACAATGATGCTTCAATCGTGGCTCTATTCTCGTTTCGAATAATTGAAATTCTCTCCAATTCAAAAATAGAAGCATAAAAAAAGCTGCCTCATGGCAGCTTTCATTTTTTATTGTTTTCGAAGAGTAATCACTTCTTTCTGATCTCCTGATGATACTGATATTTTCAGCTCAAAGTCAGTTTGTTGTGCAACCCCGCTCCATATTGAACCATCAGGCTGAGTCCATTGCACAGCGTACACACCAGGAATATCAGATGCTTTAATATCAGCAACCTTCTGTAGCTTCTCATATCCTAAATCTTTTCCATTCAGGATAAGCAAGCTACCACCGCCACCATCTTTTACGATAAAATCAACCAGGTATTTTTCGTTAAAATACATGTTCTTCGGTTGATAAGGAGCTTCCTTTTCCTCTACGTTTACGGCTACTTCAGCCGACGCAACCGGTTCTTCCTTTACTGCGACAGCCTCAGGCTCGGTTTTCTCAACAACCTGTTTAACAGGAGCAACTTGAGAAGTCCGTGCATATTGTATTGCCGGCAACTCTTTGACATCTTTTAGGGCTTCTTCAATCGCTTCGGCGTAACCTTCACGGAAATCCTTCGACATCCCTGTTCCCTCTGCCGACAAAACCTCCCGGTTGGTACAATCTTTAAAATGAAGTAATAATTTATTGCGTAACAGAGAATTTACTTTCTCCACTGTTACAATCAGTGCGTCACAATAATCATCTGGTCTCTCCGGTGTCTCAAACATACACGGGATCGATTTCAATGTCAGATTTTTCTGAATTGCTGCACTTACGCCATAAGGGTTTATTCCTTTTCCAATCTCCGGGATTGTAGTCGGGATAATAACGTATTTGTAGTTTCCCTGTGCCCACAAACCAGATACTAAGGTTACAAGCACTGCCATTAAAAGAATTCGTTTCATCACTTTTTTTTGATTCGTTATCTAATTTCGTATCATAGTCATATACCGACCGAGCTGACCACGGGCTCTTACAAAGACTGCACAAACTACTAATTTTTTACCATTAAAACGAACGATTACCCTACCTCATAAATCGCTTTTCTTCATTCTACAAACACAATTAGCAAAGTACAACGAGACTTTCCGGCAAACGAAAGACAAACTCTTGTTGATTTTCTTTTCTTCGAAAAAGAAAGCATTAGGTATTTCAGCAGAATTGCACTATTTTTCAAAAAAGGTACTGTAAACGCATCTAAGCTACCCTTCAACAAACGCCAAACAAATGAAGAAGTCTCTGAAATTCATAAGCATATCTCATAAAACAGCAAGTCTTACGCAACGGGAAGTTTTTCATTTAACCCAAATACAGCAATACCAGTGGTTTGGCTTGTTGCGCAAAAAATTTCTAGATATTCGTGGGCTGATGATTCTTTCAACGTGCAATCGAACTGAGATTTACCTGGAATCGAAAGGGACAACGGCAGATGAAGTTTGCTTTTTCTTCACCGACAATCAGAACAAACCGGAAATAACTGGCAAAACCGAACTTTTCATAACGAGCAATTCGACGATGGAAACAGTGAACCATCTTCTGCAAGTAGGAAACGGATTGCAATCAGCAGTCGTTGGTGACTCCGAGATTATGGGGCAGCTGAAGCAGGCATGGCAACAAAGTATTCAGCTAAATGCCCAGGGTTCGTTACTGGAACGAGCGATGCAAGCTGCATTCAGAAGTCACAAGCGAGTCGTAAATGATACTAATTTTCATAAAGGAGCCAGAAACAAAACATACAGGGCGCTACCATTAGCAACAGAGCAATTCAATAACAAACGATTTCAAACCAAAAGATTAATAATCAACATGCCCGCTTCGGCAAACATTGATTCTGCACTTCTCCAAAAGTTAAATATTGATTTGAACAAGCTAAAAAGTTTAATGGCAACATTGTCAGCCTTAAAAGCAAACAAGCGATTAGCAGTTGTACAAGTCGAAAAACAAATACAGGAAGAAATCCGCGATTTCTCAATCTGGCTAAAAAGACAGGCCATTCGTGACCTTCTGATGACATGCAAGAAACAAGGACAACATATTAGCCGATATAGCACCCTAAACTTCAATGTAATCCAAAAATTAAACGCAAAAGAATTTGAGCGTCTGGTCAACCGAATTAGTGACAAACTTGTTAAAGAAACACCAATGGCTGTCTTAGGTGCCAAACCTGACGAAATAAGTGCAAAAAACCTAAACAGGATCATTGAATTAGTTACAAATCAGCAAAACCAATATGAAGAAGACTGGAGTTTTAGTTGTTAACTTAGGAACGCCTAATTCATTCGATAAGAAAGATGTAGCTATTTATCTGCGGGAATTTTTGATGGATGGCCGCGTAATCGACATCGCTCATTGGAAGAGGTGGCTACTCGTAAACATGATTATCGTTCCTTTTCGGGCTCCCAAAGTTGCACACGAGTACAAAAAACTGTGGCTCGAAAACGGCTCCCCATTAATGGTTTACGGCACCCAATTAGTCGAAAAGCTTAATAATAAATTCGACGATACAGTTGTCGTTGAACTAGCTATGCGTTATCAAAAACCGTCAATCCAATCCGGGTTGGAAAAACTTCGTCAAGCTAACGTTGATGAGGTTATTGTTTTCCCGCTTTTCCCGCAATATGCATCTGCCACCACAGGTTCCGTAGCTGAAAAAGTAATGGAAATTGTTTCGAAATGGAACGTAATACCGACCATTAAAATCATTACCAGCTACCACGACGACGAACAATACATTGGTAATTTTGCGGACAAAATAAAAGCTGATATCCAAAAACACAATCCCGATCATATCCTATTTAGTTATCACGGAATTCCCGAAAGGCATTTGACGAACATGAACGAAAACGGGGTGGAACTGTGTACTCGCTGTAAAGGTGATAGTTGTAAAGAGGGAAATAAGAAACCTTATTGCTATCGTTCCGCCTGCTTCGAAACCACCAAGCTAATTGCTGAAAAACTGAAATTAGCTTCAACCACATACACCACCTCTTTCCAGAGCCGATTGGGCAAAGATCCATGGATTAAACCTTACACCGATGCAACGATCGTGAAACTGGCGGAAAGCGGGACAAAGAACTTACTCGTGGTATCACCGTCATTTGTGGCTGACTGCCTGGAAACAACGCTCGAAATTGGAGAACAATACCGTGACTTGTTTCTTGCAAAGGGAGGCAGTGACTTCAATTTCACCGAAAGTTTGAACGCAAAAGATGCGTGGGTACAAACCATTTATGACCTTTTGTGCCGTGAGCTAAAAAAAAACAAAACTTCGCTGTCCATTAAAACACAACGAAACATCACCGACTTAAGTGCGATAAACAGCAACTAAGCCCTTCGAAATAAGAAATTGGAAAAGCCAGTCTGCATTGAAACATGCAGGCTGGCTTTTTTTGATTTTAATACCAACAATCCTGCTTTTATTTTTACCACATCCCCGCAGTTTTAGCTATTTTTGGCTCGCAAATCGAAACTAATTATCATGCTAAAATATTTTACGCTCTTTACGCTACTCCTGCTATTTAGCGGAGCACTTTCTGCTCAAAAAAACATCAAACTTTTCAACGGTGAAAACTTAAATGGTTGGTATGCCTTTTCAAAAGAAGACGGTATACTGAAAGACGCAGACCAATTATTTCATGTTTCCGATCAAGTGATCCGCCTCTATGGGCCAAAAGCCGGATACCTGATGAGCAAAAAATCATTTGTCGAATTTGTCTTAAAAGCCGAATTCAGATGGAATAATGATGAAAAATTCGAGCGCAAAAATCAAAAGAGAAACAGCGGGTTAATGTACCTCGTTCCTCAATCGGCAAAAGACACGCTTTGGCCACAGGGAATCCAGTTTCAAATTAAAGAAGGAGCGACCGGTGATTTCATTCTCTTACAAAACGTCACACTGGAACAAAATGGGGCTCGCAATGAACCGGGACGAAGCGTTGTAATCAGCAAATCGGAGAATGCTGAAAATGCCGCCGGAGAATGGAACCAAATTGAAATTCGCGTTGAAAAAGGAGAAATCAAACAATTCCTGAACGACAAACTGGTAAACGAAGGTCGATACCCATCGGTCACTAAGGGCCGAATTCTTTTGCAATACGAAGGATATCCAATTGATTTTAGAAATATCGAAATTCAGAAATTATAAACTCAGACATAACCCAAACTAAAATGAATCCAAAGCAATTGGTTGGCGAAAAAGCAACCGAATACGTTCAGGATGGAATGATTGTTGGCCTGGGAACAGGTTCGACCGCCTTCTGGGCAATTCAAAAGATAGGACAGTTGGTGAAAGAAGGCTTGAAAATTCAAGGTGTTCCAACATCCAAAGCAACCGAGCAATTGGCAACTGAACTGAATATTCCGCTGCTGGATATTGCCAATGTCCGTTCTATTGACGTGACGATCGACGGTGCCGATGAATTCGATCTCCAAAAGCAACTTATCAAAGGTGGTGGTGGTGCTTTACTGCGTGAAAAGATCGTCGCTTCGATCAGCAAAGTTTTCATTTGTATTGCCGATGCCAGCAAAAGCTCAGAAGTTTTAGGTAGCTACCCGCTGCCGGTTGAAGTTACCCCATTTGCATACCAGGTAACAGCTTACCAATTGGAAAAACTGGGCTGTTCTCCCAAACTACGCATGCAAGAGAATAAACCTTTTGTAACAGACAATCAAAACTATATCCTAGACTGTAAGTTTGATAAAATTGTTAATCCTGCCGAATTAACCGTCAAGATCAACAAAATTCCGGGAGTAGTTGAAAATGGCCTGTTTACCAATATCGCAACGCGTATTATTTGCAATACCGAAGACGGAGGTATTACAATTATCGAATAAGTTTACACCAACCGACACGAAAAAAGTAAAGGCTGCCCCAATGGACAGCCTTACTTTTTTCTTGAAATAAAATGGGCTTATTTAGCCGAAAACTTGTAAATCGTTGTTGTGTGCAAGGTATCACCCGGCATCAAGATTGTATTCGGGAAGTTCGGATGATTTGGAGAATCAGGATAGTGTTGTGTTTCCAAACACAGACCCGTTCTGTAGTCAAATGTCTTTCCATACTTACCTGTTAAAGAACCATCCTGAAAGTTACCAGAGTAGAACTGAATAGCTGGCTCGGTTGTGAAAATTTCCATGTAACGACCTGACTCCGGTTCGTAAAGGCTACCTGCCAATGTCATTTCAGCAGCATTCTGGTCCTTGTTTAAAATATAGTTGTGGTCATAACCCATCCCTAATTTAATTGGCTCATAATCCGAATTGATGCGTTCACCAATTGCTGTAGGAGTTGTAAAATCCAAGTCTGTTCCTTTAATTGACGCAATTTCTCCGGTCGGAATTAACTCTTCATCAATTACAGTTGTTGAGTCAGCATTCAAGTACATCACATGGCTTAAAATATCACCATTACCCTCACCTTTCAGGTTAAAATAAGCGTGATTAGTCAGGTTAAACGGACATGCTTTGTCAGTAGTTGCTTCGTAGTCGATCTTTAACTCGTTATTGTCAGTCAAAGTGTATGTTACTTTCACATCTTTGTTACCAGGGAAGCCAAATTGTCCATCAGGGCTATGAATACTCATCACCACTGCTTGTCCTTCCTCTGTTACTTTTTCTTCTGCATCAAAAATACTATGCTTGAAACCGATAGGTCCGTTGTGCAGGCAGTTTCCATGGTCGTTAACAGGCAACTGGTAAGTTGTTGTATCAATCATGAAAGTTGCATTGCCGATGCGGTTCGCGTAAGGTCCAATAATTGCACCATACTCGTTATCGACATCCAGGTATTCCTTAATCGATTTCCATCCCAAATTAACGTCTGCCAGATTGCCGTCACGGTCAGGCGCAAAAATAGAAACAACTTTACCACCGTAGTTGGTAATAGCGACCTTCATACCGTTGGCATTCTCAAGAATGTACAAACTTGTTTGTTTACCATCAACGGTAGTCTCAAAGTCAGCCTTTGTGTAAGGCATGAGCTCTTTCTTTGCTGGCTGTTGACAAGAAGCAAAAGCCAGAACTAATAATAAGAAAGGAAGTCTTCTCATAAGTAATGAATTAAGTTATTTTGTTTTATTTGATGTCGTGTTCCGAATAACAAAGGTTAAAAATACTTTTAATATTGACAACTATTGAATTTAATAATGCGGTCCCATTTATGTTGTTTAAAAACATCAAGCATATTCCCTCCAACGAGGATTCTCTATTACCTGTTGAAATAGTACAAATTGACAGTAAAATTTACTCAAAGGCATTGATCAGGACATTAAATCTGGCGAATGACAATTGTTAATAAAACTGAACACAAGCAAAAATATCGCTATTTTTTGAACCCAATCTGGCATTTATCGTTTATAATTGCAAGTACAAAGTAATCCATGATTCGCAAAATCAGCCATATTACCATTGTTTTCCTGTTGTTACTTCTGACAACCGGCATCACTATATCGAAGCATTATTGCGGAAATAAGCTGGTGGATGTGGTTGTTATGGCAGGAACTGCGCATAATTGTGCAGGCGATGACGGCACTTGTGACATGGATGGTTGTTGCCACAACGAAAACCATGTTTTCCAGCTTCTGGAAGATTATACTTCTCCTTTGGTTTTGGATCATGTAGCTTTCTATCCAATAACTCTGGCGACTATTACTCTGGACTTACTACATGAAAATCAGTTTGCAGAAAAAACTGAAACAACTGATTACGACGAGTCTCCACCGCCCAAACTAGTCGGAGAAATGCTCTCCGATATCCAGGTTTATCGTTTATGATTTTTGAATAATTCCCGTTTTCAGAATTCTCTGATTACAGGCTTATCCTTTGCTTTTACATAGCACTGGGTCAATTGATTATTTCCATTAATCAATCGACATTCAAAAATTATAAATCATAGAAACCATGCTCAATCGAATTATTCGTTTCTTTTTAGAAAACAAGCTGGTTACGTTTCTCATTCTGATTGTAATCATCAGTTGGGGCGTTGTCAATTCACCATTCGGGTGGAATACCGGTATTTTGCCATCTGACCCGGTTCCGGTGGATGCTATTCCCGATATTGGCGAAAACCAGCAAATCGTATATACTGAGTGGCCGGGACGTAGTCCTCAGGATATTGAAGACCAGATCTCCTACCCACTCACCACATCGCTATTGGGGATTCCCGGCGTAAAAACCATCCGGAGTAATTCTATCTTCGGCTTATCCAGCATTTACATCATTTTTAACGAAGATGTTGACTTTTACTGGAGTCGAACCCGGATTCTGGAAAAACTAAACTCATTACCGGCAGGAACATTGCCTGCCGATGTAACCCCCTCGTTGGGGCCTGATGCGACTGCCCTCGGCCAAATCTATTGGTATACATTGGAAGGTCGCGACAAGAACGGTAATCCCGCTGGTGGCTGGGATCCTCAGGAACTGCGCTCCGTGCAGGACTACTACGTACGCTACGGCCTGACTTCGGCCCAGGGAGTCGCTGAAGTTTCCTCGATCGGTGGTTTCGTAAAAGAATACCAGGTCGATATTGATCCGAACGCCATGAAAGCCAACGGAGTGAATGTCATGCAAATCATGAATGCCGTAAAAAACAGCAATCTTGATATCGGTGCCCGTACGTTGGAATTTAACCGGGCTGAATACCTGATCCGCGCTTTAGGTTATATCGAAAATATTCAAGACCTGGAGGAAAGCGTAGTTGCAGTACACAACAATGTACCAATCCGCATTAAAGATGTCGCTAAAGTGAACTTCGGCCCGGCAACGCGCCGTGGTGGACTGGACAAAGGAGGTGCAGAAGCCGTTGGTGGAGTTGCGGTCGCTCGTTACGGTGCCAACCCCATGCAAACCATCGAAAACCTGAAAGCAAAAATCGCGGAGATTGCTCCGGGGTTGCCATCCAAAACGTTGGCCGACGGCACCGTTTCGAAAGTCACCATCGTGCCTTTTTACGACCGCACAGGTTTGATTAAAGAAACCCTGGGGACTTTGGAAGAAGCGCTGTCTTTGGAAATTCTGATTAGTATCATCGTAGTAATCGTTCTGGTACTAAATCTTCGCGCTTCCTTCCTGATTTCAAGTTTACTCCCGATTGGTGTGCTGATGACCTTCATTTTTATGCGGCGCTTTGGTGTTGATGCCAATATTGTGGCCCTGTCCGGTATTGCGATCGCCATCGGGGTGATGGTTGATGTCGGCGTCGTCTTTACCGAGAATATTATACGACATCTGGAGATGCCCGACAACCTGGGGGCGAAAGGTAAAAAATTGCTCACGGTAGTTTATGAGGCGACGATCGAAGTCGCCGGAGCTGTCATTACCGCTCTGGCAACAACAGTTATCAGTTTCTTGCCGGTTTTCGCGATGGAAGCTGCCGAAGGAAAACTTTTCAAGCCTTTGGCTTTCACAAAAACCTTTGCCATGTTGTCGGCTCTTTTCATTGGGTTGGTATTCATCCCGGCATTCGCAAACGTGATTTTTTCCATTCGTTTCGATAAGCGAAAAGTTAGAATCGTCTTCAACAGCATTCTGATTATCGCAGGTCTTGTTTTACCGATCGTTTCGGGTAATTGGATTGCATTGGCACTAATTGCCATTGGCATCAATAATCTATTGGAAAGCCGATGGCCGGAAAACCGCCGGCAATTTGCCAACTACATTAACGTGGCCATCACACTCATCGTGGTCGTGTTCTTTATGACAAAAGCATGGATGCCGCTTGGCGCACAAAACTCCATGTTGGCTAACTTTCTTTTCGCCATTGCCGTAATTGGAGTGGTTCTGGGAATCCTGATGACCATTGTCCATTTCTATGCTTCAATTTTGAAATGGTGTTTGGCATTCAAATGGACTTTCCTGAGCATCCCGATTTTTGTCGTTGTCCTTGGAATTGTTATCTGGCAAGGCTTCAACAAAACCTTTGGCTTCATGCCCGATTTTGTGAAAGAAACTAAAGCATGGCAATCAGCAAACGACCGTTTCCCTGGCGTTGGCAAAGAATTCATGCCAACACTGGATGAAGGTTCGTTCCTGTTGATGCCAACTACAATGCCCCACTCCGGTATTCAGGAGAATTTGGACGTAATTGCCATGCTCGACAAAAAAGTGAATGCCCTTCCCGAAGTTGAAAGCGTAGTAGGCAAATGGGGACGCGCAAATTCGGCTTTGGACCCGGCACCGGTTTCCATGTACGAAAATATCATCAACTACAAGCCTGAGTATATCCTGAACGAAGACGGTCACCGGATGCGCTTCAAGGTGAATAAGGATGATGCATTCATCTTGAAAGATGGCTCCGTTTACAATCCTCAAACCGATGGCTTCCGTTTGATTGATCAAGCTAGCTTGGTAGAAGATAAAAACGGGGAATATTTCCGCCAATGGCGCGACGATATCCATTCGCCGGACGATATCTGGCAGGAAATCGTAAAACAAGCCACTATCCCGGGCTTAACGTCCGCTCCGAAATTGCAGCCCATCCAAACGCGTTTGGTGATGCTCCAAACCGGTATGCGCGCCCCAATGGGAATCAAAGTTTTCGGCCCGGATTTGGAAACAATTGAGAAAGTCGGCTATGAACTGGAGAACGAGCTGAAGCATGTTGAAGGTGTTGAACCGATGTCGGTTTTTGCCGACCGGGTTGTTGGAAAACCTTACATCGAGCTCAAGATTAAACGGGATGCCCTTGCGCGTTATGGATTAACCATTCAGAGCATGCAGTCGGTCATTGGAAGTGCCGTTGGAGGTATGCAATTAACAACCACAGTAGAGGGGCGCGAACGTTATCCGGTCCGGGTACGCTATGCCCGCGAGTTCCGCGATAATCCCGATAATCTGAAGAAAGTGCTGATTCCAACACCGGCAGGAGTTCAGGTTCCTTTAGGCGAATTGGTCGACATTCAATATACCCGCGGGCCGCAAATGATTAAAAGTGAAGACACCTTCTTGGTCGGCTATGTCATCTTCGACAAAAAGCCGGGCTATGCTGAAGTTGATGTCGTTGAAAACGCGCAGAAATATTTGAATGAAAAGATCGACGCCGGAGAGATGACCATCCCGTCAGGTGTGAAATACATCTTCACCGGGAACTACGAAAATCAGATTCGTGCTACAAACCGTTTATTGGTTGTTGTTCCGATTTCCCTGATCTTGATTTTCCTGATCCTTTACTTCCAGTTTAAATCAGTGACCATGTCGGCCATGACCTTCTCAGGAATCCTGGTTGCCTTCTCAGGAGGCTTCCTCATGCTCTGGCTTTACGGACAAAGCTGGTTTATGAATTTCGATGTGGGAGGGATTAACATCCGCGAAATGTTTCAGATGGGCACCGTCAACCTAAGCGTCGCGGTTTGGGTCGGCTTCATCGCACTGTTTGGAGTCGCTACCGACGACGGTGTGATTATGGGAACCTACCTGAAGCAAGTATTCGGAAGAAACAAACCGGGAACAGTTGCCGAAATCCGCCAATCGATTCTGGAAGCCGGTTCACAACGGGTACGCCCGGCCATGATGACGGCCGCAACAACCATTATCGCATTAATCCCGGTGCTCACCTCGACAGGCAAAGGCTCGGACATCATGGTTCCGATGGCTATTCCCTCTTTCGGCGGTATGATCATCCAGGTGATGACCATGTTTGTGGTTCCCGTGCTGTTTAGTATGTGGCAGGAACGCCAACTGAAGCTTGAACTTAAAAAAGCAAAGTCATGAGGAGATTAATAAACACAATCCTATTCAGCCTTCTGCTACTCGGATCATTCGCGGCAGAAGCACAAGAAAAACTCGATGAATACCTGCAGACAGCTGCCGAAAACAATCCGGGGCTGAAAGCTTCTTTTAACGAGTACATGGCTGCGCTCGAGCTTGTTCCTCAGGTCACCAGTTTGCCGGATCCGCAAGTTGCATTTGGCTATTTTATCGACCCCGTGGAAACCAGAAACGGGCCAATGAACTTCAAAATCGCAGCTTCACAAATGTTCCCTTGGTTTGGAACATTACGAGCCAAAGGCGATGCCGCGACAGAAGCTGCCAAAGCCAAATACGAGTTGTTTTTGGAGTCGAAAGCTAAACTCTTCAATGAAGTTAGAAGTACATATTTCAACCTGTATTTCACGGATAAAGCTATTGCTGTTACCAACGATAACCTGGAGTTACTGTCATCGCTGCAAAAGCTGGCGATAATCAAGGTTGAAGCAGGGATGACTTCTCTGGTTGACGAATACCGCATTGAAATGGAGATCGGTGATTTGGAAAACCAACTGGCCTTGCTACGAGACAAATTACTCGCCCAGCAAGTCATGTTCAACAAACTGCTGAACCGTGAGGGTCAAGATCAGATTAGCCTTCCGGATACCCTTTGGAGTAAAGGATTTTCTTACACCAAAGAAGCGATCCGCGACAGTATTCTGACACAAAACCACCAGCTTCTGAGTCTTGACATGCAGCAAGAAGCCCTTCAATACAAACAGGAGGCAGCTCGCAAAGAAGGATTGCCAAAAATTATGCTTGGTGTCGACTATACTTTCATTGGAAAAGGCGCCAACAATCTATCAGGAAAAGATGCGCTGGTTTTACCTCAAGTTGGAATTACGATTCCGCTTTACCGAAACAAGTACAAATCGATGATCAACGAAGTGGTATACCAGGAAACGGCGAAAGCAAACGAGAAACTCAATAAATCGAACGTTTTGGAAACTGTCTTCGAGGGAGGATGGAAAGATTTCCAGGACGCCGATCGACGAATTACGCTTAATCAAAATCAGGCCAAGTTGGCTCGCATGTCCATCGACTTACTGGAAACCGGATACAGTAATTCCGGCAAGAACTTCGAAGAAATCCTCCGGATGGAACGCAAACTCCTGATGTACCGACTGGAACTGGAAAAAGCCCGCTCCGATAAGCAGGCTGCCGTATCGTTCATCAACTATTTAATGGGCAAATAGACGAATATTAGAATTAACGACGATGAAAAATTTGATTCAAAAAATAAAAGAAAACTACGGTCTGGTAATCGTAGTACTAATCGTAGGATTACTGCTGGGATGGATCATTAGCCCTTCAGATAGTACTCCGGCGACAAGCGAAACGGAAGTTCACGACGATCACAATCATGAAAGCGAGGCGGAAATCTGGACTTGTTCCATGCACCCGCAAATTCGAATGGATCATCCGGGTAAATGCCCAATCTGTTCGATGGACTTAATCCCGTTGAGCTCGATGCAATCGGATGAAGAAACCGCCAACCCGAATGATATTGTATTGACTGAATCTGCAGCCAAGCTGGCGGAAATTCAAACGATGGTGATTCGTAAAGGAACAGCAGATAAGCAAATCTACCTGCAAGGAAAAATTCAGGCTGATGAGCGTAATATCGCGGAAATGACGGCTCGTTTTGGTGGACGTATTGAAAAGCTGTTCGTCAACTTCACCGGACAGTACGTTCGTAAGGGGGAAAAACTGGCAACCATCTATTCTCCTGAGCTGGTAACAGCCCAGCGCGAACTGCTGGAAGCAACGAAACTGAAAGATACCCGCCCTTCATTGTACAAAGCATCGCGCGAAAAGCTGAAGCTTTGGGATTTGACGGACGAACAGATATCGTCCATCGAAAATGCAGGAGAACCAAAAACGTACTTCGACATTTTGGCGACAATATCGGGTACCGTGATGATGCGCCATGTTGCTGTTGGAGACTATGTAAAGACAGGCCAACAACTATTCCAACTCATCAACCTATCGCAGGTTTGGGTTCTGTTTGATGCCTACGAGAGTGATCTTCCCTGGCTTAAAGTTGGCGACCCAGTCAATTTCACGGTTCAAGCTCTTCCCGGCAAGGTATTCACCGGCAAAATCAGCTATATCGATCCGTTCCTAAGTGGCACCAGCCGTGTTGCCAAAGTTCGTGTCGTTGTTAGCAATCCGCATCAAGAGTTGAAACCGGAAATGTTTGTGAATGGAATCGTCGAATCAGCAACAGCCGAAAAAAGTGATGAATTGTTAATTCCCAAATCAGCAGTCTTATGGACCGGTAAACGATCAGTCGTTTATGTGAAAGTTCCGGGAACAGAAAACCCGACGTTCAGCTTCCGCGAAATTGAATTGGGACCGGAAACAGGAAACTACTATGTGGTGGCAAACGGCTTAAACGAAGGCGAAGAAGTTGCTGTAAACGGCGTATTCAAAATTGATGCAGCTGCGCAGCTTCAAGGCTTACCTAGCATGATGAACCCCAACGGAGGAGATTCAGGAGCAGGGAAAATGCCGGGAATGGATATGGGCGGAAGTTCAATGGCTTCGCCAAACACCAAAGAAGCAGAAACAGAAGTAGACAACTCCAAAATTTCAAGCGAGTTCAAAAAACAACTTCAACGTGTTTACGATGCTTACCTAAACATGAAAAACGCATTTATTGAAAGCGATGGCAGCAAGGTGAGTAAAACAGCTCAATCCGTTATTGCGGCATTGAAAGAAGTAAACATGGAATTGCTGAAAGGTGATGCGCATATGGCCTGGATGGATCAGTTGAAAACTATCAACACGACCATCAACAACATCAGCAAGAGTACAGATATTGAACAGCAACGCAAAGAATTTGCTTCGTTCAATCAAGCTTTTTACACGAGCGTAAAACAATTTGGATTAAACGGAGAAACGGCGTATTACCAATACTGCCCGATGGCCAACAGCGACAAAGGAGCCTACTGGCTAAGCGAAACAAAAGAGATCCGGAATCCCTATTTCGGAGAAGATATGCTGGGATGTGGAGAAACCAGGGAAACCCTGGAATAGGAGGAAAAAGGAATGGGAGCAGAATAACTGCTCCCCTCTCTCTTTTAATTACGTATAACTATAAAAAGCACTGTCATGGAAGAATTTATTCAGACACATCAGATGCGGACGAAAGAAAAATTGTCCGACGATTTGAAAAAGGCATGCCAGGCTTTAATTGATTCCCCAAACGGGATACAAACAATTTCGTTTTCTGAGAACCTAATTACAGTCGGGTACAATCCTTATCAAATCACAGAAGA
>QKCF01000269.1 GCA_003246935.1 Sunxiuqinia sp.
GGGGGGTGCATTTGCTTTACGAGGGCATTATTATAGATGCTAACTATACCCCGAATAGCTCAGAAATATCTGCATCATCGATAACCCTTTGTGACTTTTTATCCGCATTCTTAAGCAGGCTGTCTATTTTCTCATCAATCGATTTTTTCAACAACTCTTTAAAATCAACATCCCGCAATTTGAAGAACAACAGCGGGTCGTTATCAAATCTTGCACCGATGCCATATAGGACAGCCGCGACATGCTTGCACATATCCGCCCAGTCCGGGCAGCTGCAATCAAAGTGAATTTCCTTTGGTGAAGGAAACAGGCCCTGCCCCTGTCGTAAAAACAGCTCCGCAAGCTCGTTGGGAAATTTTCCCTCAGCAAGTTCCGCCATGCCGGCAATTTTATGGCTACACAGTTCGACGATTTTATTCCATTTGTTATCGGGTATTTTATCTATTTTTACAGTTATATGATATGGGCTTTTACTTGATCCCTGCACTAGTCCTGTCACGACGCCTGATTCTATTTGCAAATCCAGCACCATACTGCTTTTCACATAGGATTTGCCGCGTCCTATTCTGTTGGAATAATCGGCATAGCTTTCGAGGTTATTATTCCATGCACTGCCCCACCATGTATTGGTGATTTTCCTGCCCTCAATGATAACGGGTGAAATATTCGGGTTTTGTTTCTTGAGCTTTTCCAACGCCTTAGCAGAATCGGCTTTTGTTTTAGATACAGGCTTGTAATCATAATATCCCCAACTCATCATTACGCCTCCAATGCAAACAGCTTCAAAAGCTCATCATTGCTCATTTCGGTTATCCAATTCTCAGCGCTTGCTACAATAATATCATCGGCAAGCTTTTGTTTTTCGTCAAGCATAGCATCTATTTTTTCCTCAATGGTGCCCGTAGTGATAAACTTATGCACCATAACATTTTTTTGCTGTCCGATACGGAAAGCGCGGTCAGTTGCCTGATTTTCAACAGCCGGATTCCACCATCGATCAAAGTGTATAACGTGGTTTGCGGCGGCCAAATTAAGCCCCACGCCCCCCGCTTTTATAGATAATACCATGAACGGTACGTATTCATCACCGTTGAATTTTTCGACAAGCTCGCCGCGTTTTTTCACCTGCGTGCCCCCATGCAAAACAAGCCCTCTTCTGCCGAAAAGCGTTTCAAGGTATTTTGCAAGCGGCTCAGTCATTTCCTTGAATTGTGTGAACACCAAAACACGCTCACGTTTTTCACGAATTGTTTCGCATATTTCGGCGAGTTTTTCAAATTTTCCGCTATGCTCAAAATCATAAGCACTTTGTCCTAAATACTGATCAGGGTGATTGCATATCTGTTTGAATTTCATAATGCCCGCCAAAACAAAACCTCTGCGCTCGATACCGGATGCGCTTTCCAAATTTTTTTTAATTTCCTTTACTAAAGCGTTATATAAAACAACCTGTTTTTTCGCGAGTTTTGTAAACTCCTTGATCTCCACTTTGTCGGGCAGGTCTGCAATGACCGCCTTATCGGTCTTAAGTCGTCTCAATATAAACGGACTGACGATTTCGCGTAGCCTGACGTAGCCTGTGCTGTCGTTCTTTAAGCGTTTAATAAAATCGGTAAATTCCTTGCTGCTTCCCAGCAAGCCTTTGTTTAAAAAATCAAATATCGACCACAAATCTGATAGCCGATTTTCAATCGGTGTTCCGGTCATTGCAATTTTAAATTTCGACTTTAATTCCTTGACTGCTTTCGTTTGCATACTTCCGGCGTTTTTTATAGCCTGCGCCTCGTCTAAAATGATCAAATCCCAGTGTATCGTACGCAGGCTTTCAACCCGCTTTGCCATTCCATATGTTGTGATGAACAGGTCGGCTTCATTGATATCAAATTCCTTATTGTTTGCATGTATAATGGCGTATCTCAGTCTCGGTGTAAATCTGTCGGTTTCACTTTGCCAGTTCCAGATTAATGACGCGGGGATGATGAGGAGCGTTTTCATTTTTCCGTTTTGCCTGCAGTACTCAAGCAACGCCAATATCTGAACAGTTTTACCTAGCCCCATATCGTCCGCAAGAAGCGCCCCAAAGCGCAATCTCTTCTGATAGCCCAGCCAGTTAAAGCCTGTTTGCTGATAGTGCCGGAGTATTGCCATAAAATCGCTTCCAGCCGATAAATCCCCGATTTCCGACGGGTTAAGCAGCTTTTCCCTGATGCTCGCAAGCCACTCGCCGTTTGTTATTTCGACTGTCGTTTTTTCATCAATGCCTATCCCTTTATTCACGTTTAACTGCATTCGCATTGCATCGGTAAATGACAATTCACCCATACTGTTCGCCTTATCAAATGCCGCTAAAGCGGCCTGCAGCTTTTCGTGGTCTACCTCTACCCACTTCCCTTTAAGAAAGGAAAGCCCGCTTGTTTGCGATAACAGCGCTTCAATTTCATCACGCGTCATCTTCATATCGCCCAAATATATTTCAGGGTCAAAGTTAAGGAGCGCATCCAAGCCAACAGCAGTAGGAGCTTTGCCGCCAATAGATACGGATAACCTGACAGCGCCCTTTCTCTTCCACCAGTCGGGTATTCGGCAGACAATACCGCAATCCTCGTAAAGCATGATTTCCTTGAGAAAGATATAGGCTTCATCCTTATTAAACTTCAGCGGTGAAAACAGTTCCCCGCTTTCCACAAGTTCCGAGATAAAATCGCTTCTATCGGCCGCACGGCTGACGGTTGACAATAACGCAAGCAGCTTGTTCTGTTCATTTTGATACTCCAAAAGCGCATTTTTGATGGGCATATGGCTTAAGTGATCTTTGCTGCCTGTACTGTAGGTCGCCAAAAACGCAAATGGATAATCAGCGTCTTTGTTTTCCACAAGGTGAAAAAACACCCTGCCAACGCATTTAAGCCCGTTATTTTTGCTGTGCATGTACTCCGAAACGCTGCCGGAAAAAGCGGTTACCTCGCCGTCAAAAATATCACAGAGCTTTTTCCAGACCTCTTTGATCCATGTAATATTAATATGCTCAATCCCTAAGACAAAGGGAACGGCGTAAAAAATATCAAGCAATGTTTTTTCGGACGCAGACTTTGCTTTTTTTGTTATTTCAATGTCGCTGTCGTGGGAAACTTCATTCAAAAAGCATTCAGAGATTTGGTGTAAAAACATGAGTGATGGCGACATCTCGTCATTTTTAGGCATAAATCCAAAATCGTATAATGCCTGATACTTATCGCTTTCAAATCGAGCGAGCAAATCTTTATTATAATAAACATTATGATTCTGCGTTACCACGTTATCAACCGTAAAACTTTCATCTGTAAAAAACACTGTTAATTCGTAGTTTTGCATATGTGCCTTTTCCTCAATCCTCATATGGTATTTTTTTGAACGCACACCATTCCCGCGTAAAGTCAATCAGCGCCTACTCCCTGAACCCATACCATTTATCCTCTATACCAAATCTGCGAATTATTTCTTTAAACCGCCGGAACGCGCCTTTGCCATCAATTGCGCTGCATAGTTTTTGAGAAACGGCTTCATTCTGGTATGAATAAGAGAAATCATCCATGATACGGTACTCATCTATGTCAAATTTATCAGGCAGTTTTTCATACCTGTCCCAATTTTCAAGAACGTGGACCGCCGTTGCGATAAACTCCTGCTCCCAATCCTGGTATCCGTTAAAATCGTTATCTTCTTCAGAATCCTCGACAATTGCCATGTATCTATTGCCGATCATGGAAATTTCTCCGGTATCGAGATTTAAATAACCAGACCATTCATCATTGATTTCTTCAAATGTATCAACAATGTCTTTTAGCTTTACGATCATATTATCCGTATCCTTTTAAGAAATGAATATTCTTGATTTTCAAAATCCAGAATATTCTCTACCTATGTTCATCAGTCCATAACAACTATCGCAGGATTGTTATCATGCACAAAAAATCGAGTCAGTTGACCGTTATTCTTTACTTGCTTTCCATTCAATACGTGCTCCACAAAGGTCTTTTGCAATAATACATCTCCAGAGTATTTTTCGTTGGCAAGTAACTTACGCAAGGTTTCGGGGCTCCAAGTATGCCCTCCCCGCGGTGCCTTGATTCCACGCTGTTTTAGCTTTTTCGATATTGTCCTGAGTGAATCTCCATCGTATCTCCACCGAAATATCTTTCTAACTACTTCGGCTTCTTCCGCGAATATAACAAGGTTACCATCCTCTGTCGTTCTATATCCATAACAAGCGCGGCTAAGAAATCCAGATGTTCCATCTTTGAACCCCTTACGGATGCCCCAACGAATGTTAAAGCTTCTGGTCTCGCTCTCTCCTTGTGCTAATGCTGAGTAAATGGTCAGCATTAACGTAGACTTTGAATCTTTCAGGCTTAATTTTTCAACATCGAATAAAACGTTTATACCTATAGCCTTTAATTCGTTAAAGGCTATCAACATTTCCAGAGTGTTGCGACCAAAGCGGCTGACAGACTTCGTCAGGATCAGGTCGATCAAACCTCCCCGACATGCGCCCATCATTTTCTGAAACTGAGACATTTTTTTGTTGCAGCGTCCCGAAGCCTGATCGGCATATATCCCGGCATACTCCCAGTCGCATCTACTGTGAATCAGCTTCATATAATAACCAGCCTGTGCCTGCAAACTGTTGACTTGCTTATCTTGTGATTTGCTTACGCGGCAATATGCTGCTACCCGAATTCGACGCACCTCAATTTTTTTTGGAGGC
>QKCF01000149.1 GCA_003246935.1 Sunxiuqinia sp.
CCGGTTCATTTGGTATAGACTATTTTTTTACTGCCCTGGAGAATGGAGGGAATAGCAGTGCTGCAATATCATGTGGCAATGTAACGGATCCGTGGAATTACGAAACCAGGGTGAATGCAATTCCTATCAACGATGGGGCCTACTATCATTTGGTAAGCACAATTGATGATGAACGAATTTCGTGGTACATCAATGGCCAACTTGCAGGAAGCAAACAACTGGCAAACAACAATTCATTATATTATTTGGATAATTCTTTGGCTTACTTGTGTAAAAGTGGATATGCCAGTGATGGAACCTGGATTGGGTCAATCGATGAGTTTAATATTTACTCAGGTATTATGGATAATCAAACCATTGCATCAAGAGCAAATAAGTTCATCACTTCAATCGCTGGTCCTATTCCAACCACAGCACAACCTGAAGTAAATATTTATCCTACAATTTCACAGACCGGGGTATTTACAGTAAAAACTAATGGAGCGTATTTCAATATGAGGGTTTATGATTTGTTTGGAAGATTAGTCAAAAAGATTTCTTCTTTTTCAAATCAAATGATATTTACATTGCCTCAATCCGACTCATATATTGTGCATGTTGAGATAGGTGATTCACATAAAGTATATAAATTATTTACTTTATAATTTTACCTCAATTTCAATCTTTCTTTTATTCAATGCACTTCACTTTACCTAGATTTATTTTATAGTCAGTAATTAGTTTCACCATGTCAATATTCTTTAAATTGAAGAATAAAGGCAGTAAAATAAGAGCTTGACGAATTTGTGGCACATCTGTGCTGAATTTATTACAACCATTCTGTTCGCTTTAAAATATGTTTGTTCCTGAAATTTATTCAGAGAATGAACTAAAATTGGTTTTGGAAGAAATTTGACTAAGCAATAAATTATGAAGACATCTAAACTCATATTTTTACTACTGTATTTTTTGGGATGTGGAATTTCCAATGCCATTGCACAAACAGCCGGCACTAGCGACAAATTAGCCGCACAATCAATTTCGGACCGAAATGTTGTATTTGATGTAACTGCTCCCGGAATATCCAAAACAATTGAATTTGGAGCTGATCTGGCCTGGGCCAACGAGCAAAATTTTCGTCGCGCCATCCTTTTTATGGGGCTCGATCAAATTGATATTGTGCGGGCTTCGTTCCAGCCTACATATCCGCTGGTAAACGATACCGCTCTAACCGAAGAACAAATTACCGATCTTAACTGGCGTCTTTATCTGATTAATACATATGTTGGACCCAATACAAACCTTGCGCTAAACAGCGATCACCCCTGGGTAGACGATTATTATGTGGGCCAACCTGCTCATTGGGAACAGTTGATTCGAACCACAGCACAAGCCTTTATGGATGCCGGACATAACATTATTACAGTTGGCGCCTTTAACGAACCGGATTACGGCTGGGGACAAGGTTCGGAGCAAGATATGTATGCTATAACCGACTCAATGAATAACAATCCTTTTTTTGACAATATTCGCTTATCAGGAGGAAACACATTGAATTGTGATGAGGCTCTTGGATGGTATAATTATTTGGTTCCTGCAGGTGTAGATGAAGGAAATACTCACCAACTGGCAGGAAGTTTTGAAGGATTTGCAAACTTTTTCCAGGCTGTTAGAGCAGATGGACACCATGCAACTGCCGATGAGATGCACAACGTTGTTGAAGGTTTGGTTGGTTATGAATATGGCCTGCAAACCGGAATTTGGTGGGGACCGGCTGATTTGGCCCGCGGCGAGATGGTAAAAGCGTTTGACGGGGAACGAATTGCTTATGCCGAGCATCGGAATAACTGGACGGCCGCTGCGGTTTATCGCACTCCGGAAGGCAAAATTCAGGCATTTGGCGGTACCTCTGAACGACAGGCCAAAAACACAACATTCAGTTTTGTTTCCAAAGATAAAGCCGTGTATTTCGATGGTATTGGTCCTCAGCATGTATTTGCTTTGGAAATGCCGGGAGGAACGGGATACGGATCAGGACAAACAAATGCCGAGCGTGTAATTAATATCACCTGGGGAGATGACGTTCAACCTGAAATTAACGGAACGTATAAGTTGGTAAATCGACAAAGCGGACAGGTTTTGGAAGTTGCCGGTGATTATAACGAAGCTGCAATCTACCAGGCCGATTACTCAGGAGCTGCTAATCAACAATGGGAAGTTTATCCGGTTGACTCGCGGGTAGGAGGTGATTTCAGTTATTATAGAATTAAGCCCGTTTCCAGTAGCAGCCGAAGGCTGGATTTATATGGTTATTCTCTGGATACCGGTGGTAAAATAAGTATTTGGGAAAATGGACCGTATGGTAACCAGCAGTGGTACCTTGATTATGCAGAAGATGGATGGTTTTACATTAGAAGCAGAGAGAGCTCCTTTTGTGCAGAAATAGATGGATCCGGTAATTTAGTACAGGGAGAAAAAGATGGTTCAGAAAACCAACAATGGCGTTTCCTTCCGATTGATGCTCCGGTAGAATTTGATGCTCCGGAGGCTCCTGAAAATATTGTTGCAACAGCCAATCCTGTTTCCGTTAAATTGGAGTGGACTGCTAATTCGGAAGATGATTTGGCCGGCTATGATATTTTACGTGCCAATTCTTCCGGAGGTGAATACAATACAATAGCCAGGGGAGTAGATGCAAGATCATTTATTGATAATACGGTAATTTCCGGCATTAAGTATCATTATAAAATCAGGGCGGTTGATCAATCCTTGAACCGTTCAGCTTATTCAGCCGAAGTATCTGAAAATGCTACTGGAGAAAATGATCTGGTGGCTCACCTTACATTCGATGAAGATGCCCGGGATAGCACAATGAATCTAAATCATGGGAAAACTAACGGAGGAACATTTGTAGATGGGAAAATTGGCGCAGGAGCCTTATCCTTAAATGGTACAAGCGATTTTGTCCAACTTCCGGAAAATATAGCCAGCCACGAAGCTATTTCGGTTGCATGTTGGGTGAACTGGGCAGGTTTTGCTGTAGGGCAGCACTTGTTTAGTTTCAGCTCTGGAAATGACGAGTACATGTATTTATCTCCGTCGATTGGGGGACAAATGGAATTTGCTGTTAAATATAACGGAGTTGAGCAAAAATTGAATGCTTCTGCTCTGCCGGCATCAAAATGGGCTCATGTGGTTGTTACGCTTGGCAACGAAGGTGCGGTTATCTATGTTGATGGACAACTGGTGGCTGAATCTTCAGAAATGTCAATCAGTCCATTGGATATAAAACCGTTGATAAACTATGTTGCTGTTAATCAGTCAACAAAAAAAATGTTCGAAGGAATAATTGATGATTTGAGAATTTACAACTACCAATTATCGGGAACTGAAGTTGCTGAACTCTACGATGATCAGACTACAGCAGTGTTTGATGCCCATATAGATGAAAACGATTTAAAAGTATGGCCGGTCCCTGCGAATGAAATGTTGCATATTAATTATTCTGAATTCAACAACGGGCGTAATTTAAATTTGCAACTGATAAATATGAATGGAGTAGTAGTGCAGAATGTAGAAATGAATTCAACAAGTCACAAAGACCTCGACGTCTCAAACATTCCAACCGGAGTTTATTTACTTCGAATGATAAAAAGTGAAGGAACATTAACTAAGAAAATAGTGATAAAACATTGATAGTTAGTTTTGGTAGATAGGAGAATGATGATGGGTCCGTTGTGAGACGGGCTCATCTTCAATTGTTAAGAATTAAAAAGGAATCAAAATGAGTAGAAGTTTTGTAAACATTCAGACCGCAATAATATTTTACCTACTTTCAGTTACTTCGGCCATCGGCCCAACCGACAGCGATAAAATGTTTCATTTCGAATCTACCGGCAATCCGGTAGTTACACATAAATACACAGCCGATCCGGCTGCATTAGTTTACAACGATGAATTCTTTGTGTATTGCGGCGAGGATACCGGTGAAGGGAAATGGTATGATATGCCTAATTGGTTGGTGTTTTCGTCAAAAGATATGCAAAATTGGATGGAACATCCAGTTCCCTTAAAATGTAACGATTTTAGCTGGGCAACCGGCAATTCATCATGGGCCAGTCAGGTTGTAGAACGAGACGGAAAATTCTACTGGTACACCTGTTCGGAACATGCCTCTATTCCGGGAAAAGCAATTGGAGTTGCAGTAGCTGATTTTCCAACCGGGCCTTTTAAAGATGCACGCGGATCGGCATTGGTAACCAACGATATGACTACACAATGGACCGGCATTTCATGGGATGATATTGATCCCACAGTCTGGATTGACGATGACGGACAGGCTTATCTTTTCTGGGGGAATACACAATGCTACTATGCCAAACTTAAGGAGAATATGATTGAACTGGACAGTCCCATAATGCCTGTTGATCTGCCTGCTTTTACTGAAGCTCCCTGGATTCATAAAAAAGGTGACTGGTATTATCTTTCGTATGCGTCGGGATTTCCCGAGAAGACATGCTATGCCATGAGCAAAAGCATTGATGGCCCGTGGGAATACAAAGGTATCCTGAATGAAATTGCCGGAAACAGTAATACAAATCACCAGGCTATTGTCGAATTTAAAGGCAAGTGGTATTTCGTTTACCACAATGGAGCTATTCAGACGGAAGGCGGAAGCTTTCATCGCTCGGTTTGTATAGATTATTTGTATTACAATGAAGACGGTACAATGAAACGTGTACAAATGACATCAGAAGGCGT
>QKCF01000216.1 GCA_003246935.1 Sunxiuqinia sp.
AACGCGTATTACCTGTTCTTCTGTTGTACCTGCAAAATCAGCAATCTCTTTTCTGCTAAGTTGCATGGCAATAAAGTTTTTTCGTTGCCCGAATTTACGGTTGATATATAATAAAGCATCAATTACTTTTTCACGCACGGTCATGTGGGCAAACATGCGCACTTTGGTTTCACTGCGATGGAGTTCTTCAGCATAGAATGATATAAAATCGTATGACAGCTTAGGGAGATTCACCAGCATTTCTTTCATCACGTCAATGGAAAAGTTGCATACAATGCTGTCTTCAATTGCCGACGCCCCAATTGGAGAATATTGATGGGTACTGAAACCTCGCTGGCCAAGCATTTCACCTTCTTTCGCAAAGCGCAGAATTTGTTCCCGTCCATTAATCCCCGTCGTTAGAACTTTTACACGGCCTGAAAACATGAAATAAAGCCCATGGATTGGCGCACCTTCAATAATAATGCTCTGTCCTTTTCGTGCAGGAATAGACACTTTCCGAGCCAGGTAGGATTCGATTCCCGGATCACTGCAATGCTTTTTAATCAGGCATTCAGTGTTCGGGCAGCTTAAACAATCGATACGGTGTTTTATCATGACGTTTTATTCCTTTTGAGTTGAGAATAATTCCGGTTTCGATTTTACTTCAGTTTGATTTGTTTCGCTCAGATCATCGTTTAAACGATAGGCTCAGCATATTTCCCAATGAAAAGAACCGCCGGTGTGATGGGTTTCTTTTCCTCAATGTCGGTTACGATTCGATGAATGGTGCTACTCAAAATGCTTTGAGCTTTCTGTCCAACGTGGCTCATAACCTGTACCGGTGTTTCCGGATCGATACCGGCTTCTATTAATTTTTCAGTAAGCAACCCGATGTTTTTGAAACCCATGTAAATGGTAACGGTTCCGTCACCTTTCAGCACTTCAATCACACTTTCAACATTACTGAGTGAATCGTCGGTGCGATGTCCTGTGTAAAACAATACCATCGGGCTCTTTTGTCGTTCTGTAATGGGGACTTCCAGCAAACCTGCAGCCGCAATACCCGCTGTAATTCCAGGAATAACCTCATAGTTTAAACCGTTGTTTTTGCAGAATCGGATTTCCTCAGCACCTCTGCCAAAAACCATGGGATCACCCGCTTTCAAACGGACCACCTTTTTTCCAAGTGCTGCCAATTCTGCCATTTTTTGATGAATGTCATCCTGACGTTCCTTTTGACACTGCCCGTCACCCTGGAATTTGCCCACATAGATCAATTCTGCATCCGGGCGGGCAAGCTTCAGAATTTCATCGCCGTGAAGCGCATCGTATAAAACGGCATCAGCTTCAGTAAGGCGTTTGTGGGCTTTTACAGTAAGCAAGTCCGGATCTCCAGGACCTGCTCCAACGATTGATATGAGGTGTGTTTGTGTCATCTTATAAGGCCCAAAGGCTAATCTTCTCCGTACTTGTTGAAATCAAGAATCTCCTCGATATGTGCATCCAGGTATTCGCGCAAGTGATTGCGTAGCTTGATGGATTTGAATACGTCTTTTCCGTTTGAGGCAACTGCAACCGTCATATTTTTATATTGATACACGGCTGGTGAGACGTATTGGCACATTTTCGGCTTATCATGAATATTGCATAGTACCCCTTTTTGCTTGGCATCGCGTCGAATCTGACAATCCAATTCCTGGTTGTTTGAGCAGCTGTAAACAAGGATGTAGCCATTCAGATCGTCCGGCTCGTAAGCTTTTTGTCTGTAGGGCCATCCGCTGTTTTTGATTTCATCGCAAATCTCCAATCCGACAAACTCCACATCAGCATCGAAGCGTTTCAGAATTGTTGCTTTGCTGTACGCACTTTTTCCTGCTCCGATGATGAGGATTTTTTGATTCGTGATATCGAGCGATATGGGTAAATACTTTCTTTTCATTTATTTCTTGATTTCGTCATTTAGAACCAAGATAGCTGAATTATTAATCGATGCCAATAAATACAAACCCGTCTTCCACTTTTACTGGATAGGTTTTTAATTGATATTCCTCGTCAGTCAGGCACTTACCATCTTCCAACGAAAAGGTTTTTTTATGGAACGGACATGCTACTTTCGGGTGTCCTTCAGAATCACCTGTCAGGCCGCGTGCAATGGCCATTTCTCCTTTATGGGGACAACGGTTTTGCGTTGCATACCAGCGGCCTTCGTTTGTAAAGTTGAAGACTGCAATTTGTTCTCCATTGATCAGTACTGCTGCTCCTCCGTTTTTCGGAAAGTCTTCAATTGATGCGGCTTTAACCCACTCTTTGACTGTTGTTATTACTTGTGTTTCCATAATTTCTTAAGCTTTGGCGGGCATTTTCTGGCCACGCATTGGTACGTATTTGATATTTTCGTCGATTTGATCGGAGTTGACAAAGTGGCGGAACTTTTTGCGCAACTCCGGATTACGAACTACTGCAGCCCATTCACATTCGTAGTGTGAGATCAGTTCCTGCATTTCTTTCTCTAATGTTTCGCCGATGCCAAGCGAATCTTTTACGATCACATCTTTCAGGTAGCCTAAGCCACCTTCCAGTTCCGATAGCCATTTGGCTGTACGGGTAAGGGGACCCGCCGTTTTGATGTAGAACATCAGGAAGCGGTCGAGAAATTTGATACAGGTTTCTTTATCCAAGTCGGAAGCCAGCAAGTCGGCATGGCGAGGATTGGCTCCACCGTTTCCGCATACAAACAAGTTCCATCCCTTGTCGGTTGCAATTATTCCGAAGTCCTTGCCACGCGCCTCAGCACATTCGCGAACACAACCGGAAACGCCACCCTTCAGTTTGTGCGGAGAGCGCAACCCTTTGTAGCGGTTCTCAACTTCAATCGCGAAGGAGACTGAGTCGTCCATTCCGTAGCGGCACCAGGTTGAGCCAACGCAACTTTTTACGGTGCGAAGTGCTTTACCATAGGCATGTCCGCTTTCGAAACCGGCATCAATAAGTTCTTCCCAAATTTCCGGCAGCTGATCAACCCGTGCACCAAAAAGGTCGATCCGCTGGCCTCCAGTAATTTTTGTGTATAAATCGTACTTCTTTGCTACTTGTCCAATTACAATTAATTTTTCCGGTGTGATTTCTCCTCCGGGAATACGCGGAACAACTGAATAAACGCCTCGTTGCTGGATGTTGGCCAGGAAGCGGTCGTTGGTGTCCTGAATCGTATCGTGTTTTGCAATCACTTCGTTCCAGATGCTTGCTAAAAGAGAAGCAGTAAGTGGTTTACATGTTTCGCAACCTGAGCCTTTTCCGTAAGCAGCCAGCAACTCATTGAAACTCTTGATCTCGTTTACTTTAATCAAATCGTACAATTCCTGTCGTGTATAGTTGAAGTGCTCGCAGACTGTTTTCCGTACTTCGCGCCCCTGCGATTTCATGTAGTGGGTGAGTAGATCGTCGATCATCGGCACGCAGCCACCGCACCCGGTTCCGGCTTTAGTGCATTTTTTGATCAATGGTACCGCTTCAGCCCCGTCTTTCTCAATAGCTTGAAGGATTTTGCCTTTGCTAATATTTTCGCAAGAGCAGATGATTGCGTCATCCGGAAGATCGCCAACGCTGATACCTGCACCACCTTCTCCTCCGCGAGCGCCCAGAATGAAATCTTCCGGATTTTCGGGAAGCACCATTTTGTTGTTCACAACCTGCTTCAGCATATTATATTCGTCAGCTTCGCCAACCAAAATACCACCAAGCAGATATTTCCCGTCAGCGGTCAGGTTGAGACGCTTGTAGATTCCGCGAGCTTTGTTCTCGTAAACAATCGTTTTGATGCTTTCGTCCTGTATTAAGGCATCGCCAAAACTGGCTACATCAGTTCCAATTAATTTCAGTTTGGAAGAGAGGTCGAAGCCGAGGAATTCTTTTGATTCGCCTTGTAGGTTTTGCACAAGCACTTCAGCCATCTCGTAACAAGGAGCAACTAATCCCCAAACCATGTTGTGGACCACAACGCACTCGCCGATAGCGAAAATGTGTGGATCGGTAGTTTCCATTTTGCTGTTTACAACAATGCCTCCGCGCTGATGAACTTCGAGTCCGGCTTGTTTTGCCAGCTCATCACGAGGACGGATGCCGGCAGAAATCACCAGTAAGTCTGCATCCAGTAACGTACCGTCGTTGAATTCGAGGCCTTGGATTGTACCGTTACCCATAATGCATTTGGTGCTCTTGTTCAACAGAACTTGCAGGTTGAATTGTTCCAATTTTGATTTCAAAATTTCTGCTCCCTGCGAATCCAACTGGCGGGGCATTAGCCGGGATGCAAATTCTACAATGCTGGTCGGAAGCCCGTCATCCAAAACAGCTTTGGCAGCTTCCAGTCCAAGCAAGCCACCTCCAATGACAGCTGCCTTTTTTGCATTCGGTATATATGCTTTGATTTTGTCAATATCATCGAATGTGCGATACACGAAAACTCCTTTCTTTTCAACTCCTTCAATTGGAGGAACAAAGGCGGAAGATCCGGTTGAAAGCACCAGAATGTCGTAGGAATAGGTCAATTCTCTTTCTGAGCTAATCGATTTAGCCTCACGGTCGATCGAAGTAATCCGCTCGTGCGTGCGCAGTTCAATACCGTGCTCAGCATACCAGCCGGCCGGTGCGAGCAAAAGCTCTTCAGGAACAGTTCCGGTATAGTAGGAAGTAAGGTGAACGCGGTCGTAAGCCGGGTGAGG